>JBBRUH010000490.1:0-3974 GCA_038248005.1 Cytophagales bacterium
AAAAATAATCATTATCTAATAATCTGATAACCAGAAGATTGTATTAAAGCATTGTTGTGTCTTTAAAAATATACTATATTGATTATCAGTTAATTGTATAGTATAGTATAGCATAACATGTTTAAGCTCAATAATCTAAGCCTAAAAACATAAAATCATTTTTACTTTTATAATTTTATTTATTAATAATAAGTAGATTTGGATTTTTAAACTTATGGTTATAAAAACTTTATGGTAGAATGAAATATAAAATCAAAGAAGAACAAGGTTTTAAATATATTGATGAAGGAGAGGGCGAAATATTACTTTTGCTACATGGTCTGTTTGGGGCTTTAAGTAACTGGGAGGCAGTATTAGACTATTTCTCTACACGATATAGAGTCATTATTCCGATGATGCCTATCTACGAAATGCCTGTCAAAAGTGCTAATTTGAATCGATTGACTGATTTTATAGAAGATTTTGTAGCATTTAAGCAACTGACAGCACTCAATCTATTGGGAAACTCTCTTGGCGGACATTTGGCATTGCTCTATACACTTCGCCACGAAAAAAGCGTTAAAAGAATAGTTTTGACAGGGAGTTCTGGATTATTTGAAAACTCTATGGGAGGCTCATATCCTAAGCGAGGAAGTTATAACTACGTCAAAGAAAGAGTAGAATTTACATTCTATGACTCTCAAGTAGCAAGCAAAGCCCTCATAGATGAAGTTTTTGAAACTACTCGAAGTATCCCTAAGTGCCTAAGAATCGTATCTATAGCTAAATCTGCCCAAAGGCATAATATGGCAAATGATATTACTCGCATTCAAGTACCTACTTTATTGGTTTGGGGCTTAAACGATACTATTACACCACCTATAGTAGGATATGAGTTTAATAAATTAATTCCTAAATCACAACTCTATTTTATTGATCACTGTTGCCATGCTCCTATGATGGAGCACCCAGAAAAGTTTAATAAGATTTTAAATAAATTTCTGGAAGATACAGTTCTCCAGACTACCGCTTAAAAAATACTCTATGATTGCCGAAGAACTAATTAACCAAATGATTCCTCCCCTAAAACCAAATGATAAGGTCTCTAAGGCTATACATTGGATGGAAGAATTACGTATTAATCACCTTCCTGTGATTGAAAATGAGCAATATAGAGGATTAGTTAGTGAAGAGGTAATCTATCAGCACAATGAAGAGAATGCACTTGTAAGAGATTTAGAGCTTATCTGTACCAATGTCTATGTGTTGTATCATCAGCATTTTTATGATATACTTCGAGTAGCTATTGCTAATCAAGTACAGGCTATTGCCGTCATCGGAGAAGAAGGTAATTTTTTGGGGGTAGTTACCGTCAATGATACTATCAATGCCTTTGCAGAGTCTAGCTTTATGCAAGAATCTGGAGGTATTCTAGTACTATTAGTTGATCAGAGAGATTATTCTTTGAGTGAGATTAGCCGATTAGTAGAAAGTAACAATGCAAAAATCTTAAGTACTCATATTAACTATGATAAAGAGGATAACTCAAAGCTACGCATTACGCTCAAAATTAATAAAATTGATTTAAATAGAATAGTAGCTACTTTTGAGCGATTTAATTACAGGATTATTGCCAAATTTCACTCTTCCGAAAATGAAGAGATGAACAAAGATAGATTAGACTTACTATTACGTTATTTGGATATTTGATTATCCTGACTTTTTAATTCCTTGTGTGGTCTTCATTTTTTAAATCAAAACACCAATACATTAGTAATTTTTAGTAAAGCTTCTTTAAACTCTTCAATTGATATTAAATCAGCTACTAAATGGTGAACCTATGAGGTATGTGTTTAAATTAAACTCCCAAAAATAATAAATATTTGTGAATAACACAGCCCACATTGATTTAAGGATTATTTTCTTAGGCAATGTTTTGTGCATCATTAATCTGTGCTAACTATCTCAATAACTGTCAAATGTAGCTTTTTTTTATTATTTATCACAATCTCCAAAAAAATTATCCGAAATTTGCACACATCTTCTTATTCAATGATAAATCAGAGCTTTGCCCTGATTTTATAAATTATACCATAGTTTTGAAGGTAATATCCAATATTCATAAAAAAGTTTACGTTATCACAGAGAATTTATCCCTATGAAAGTTGCCATACACGGTCATAGCTTCCGTAATGATATTAGGCATTTAATTGAAGAAATGTTTGATGAGTTTGAAAAACACGAAATAGAAATACAAGTTTCTGAAAATTTTCTGGCTTTTCTCAATCAAGTCGGTATCAAAAGGCGAATAAGCAATGTTTATAAAAATCATCAAGACCTCTTTGATGCTGATTTTTTATTTAGCCTAGGAGGAGATGGTACTTTATTAGAATCAGTAACTCATGTAGGAGAAAGACAGATTCCCATTTTGGGAGTGAATACAGGTAGATTGGGTTTCTTAGCCACTGTTTCACCTGCTGAGCTTAAAGTAACAATGAATAATTTATTCAAAGGTTACTACAAAATAGATGAGCGAATGCTACTTAGTGTAGAAGCTAATTGGGACATATTTGAGGGAATCAATTTTGGCCTAAATGAATTTACAATTACCAAAAGAGATACATCTTCTATGATAGTGGTACATACATATATAGACGGAGAATACTTAAATTCTTATTGGGCAGATGGGCTGATTGTTTCTACACCTACTGGATCTACGGGTTATTCACTTAGTTGTGGGGGGCCTGTGGTATTGCCTCAGTCAAGTAATTTTATTATTGCTCCTGTAAGTCCACACAACTTAAATGTGAGACCTCTCATAGTCTCAGATACAAGTGTGATATCCTTCGGGATAGAAGGGCGAAGTAAGAATTTTTTGGTGTCTCTTGACTCACGCTCTAAGGTGATAGATGCTACTGCACAAATAGCAGTACGCAAAGAGAAGTTTAAGGCAAGGCTAGTTAAAGCCACCGAAGATAACTTTTTGAATACACTCCGTACTAAACTTAGTTGGGGTTTAGATGTTCGAAATTACTAGAAATAGAAAAATAGGTAAAATTTTTGCCTAGTACTATATAAATGAAATTTTTGCTAAGATAAAAAGTGTGATAATTATTTTAATTCAATTTAACTCATGAGAAATTTTAAAACAGGTTTACTTATTCTCAGCTTTACGATAGCTTGTGTGCAATTAAAGGCTCAACCGATGTTCCAAGCTAGTAAAGGTGTACCAGTAGTATATCAAACCATAGGTATTCAAGCTGGAATTATGAACTACTTCGGTGATCTTAATCCCCTTGCCCAGTATGTATCTACTGATATATCTGCTACAAGGCCAGGCTTAGGCATTACTTATAGTCGCCGTATGGGTTCTCGTGCCACAGCTAGATTTGGTCTAATGTGGGGGAGACTTACGGGAAGCGATTTTGAGGCAGCAGATCCTACAGATGAAAGACACCGCTATCGTTATGGACGGAATGCAAGCTTTCGAAATGATGTGTATGAGTTTTCGGCTATGATAGAGTATGACTTAATCCCAAGTTTAGGACGCAATAAATACTATGCTCCATCTAACAGAGCAGCCTTTTCACCTTATTTGTTACTAGGGGTTGCTGGTTTTTATCATAACCCACGTGCTCAGACCCCTCTTGATTGGGCAGGGCCAGAAGGAGCAGGCCAATGGGTAAATTTACGTCCACTTCGCACAGAAGGGCAAGGATTAACTAGAGATGCACCTGCCAACTATGAATTTGCTGGTGAGCAAGGCTCTGCTTATGAAAAACAATACTCTAAATTTCAATTTGCTATTCCTTTTGGTGTAGGGGTTCGCTTTAAAGTAACTCCTAGGATGCATTTAGCTTTTGAGACAGTTTTCCGTTATACCTTTACTGATTACATTGATGATGTAGGAGGTAACTATGCCAATTCACTTGATTTAGAAAGTGATTTAGCTCGTGTAATGGCTAACCGTACACTTGAAGCAAGTGATGTGTCTG
>JBBRUH010000491.1:0-3970 GCA_038248005.1 Cytophagales bacterium
AATTTATCAAAATACTTTTGGTGAAAATCTCCTTGCTCTGGATTTGTGAAAAAGAAGTTTTTCCACTGCGGTTCATATAAGTTAAGTCTGTTTTCTTGATAAAGATGAGTAACCTGCTCTACATCATTGCCCTTACTATCTTGAATATTTGTAAATATCTCTGTAGATTCTTTAAAATCTCTCAATAAATAGAAGTTGGTAAATCGCTTAAGGCTTCCATTACTCCTCATCCATTTTTCATTCCAGTCATAGCTTCCTTTGATTTCTTCTTTGAATCTTGTATCAAACAGTTTTTGGATTCTTTCAGTAGGTTCGGGATCATCTGTACTTTTCTTGAAAAGAAACTGTGTATTCCACCAAGTAAAAATAATAAACAGAGAAGGAATATGCCTGTCATTGAGGTTCAAAGCTCTTTCTTCTGGGGTAACTCCTAAGTTATCTTCTATCCACTGGTTTACTAATCGTGGTACAGTCGTAACATTGGTCTGTGATGTACGCATACATACCCCCAATGTATTAGATTTATAGTTAGAGGAGTAATAATTGAATAAGTAAGATACCTTACCCCTTAGCATCATTTCAAGTATGTTCTTGTCTGATAAATCATTGATTTCTGGTCTTGACCTTGCTCCAGGAAAGTCAATAATATCAATGTCTTTAATAAAAGGTCTGTTTTGGATAGTACCGTCTGCTACCGATAAGACTACCTCTGTGGTAACAAGGCAAAGTTTGGCTGCACTAGCTTCTTGCAAGCTACCGTCTTCTAGTTGTACTTTAAAAGAGTGTGTATCATTGAAGAAGCCCTCTAATAAAGTCTGTACGCTGATGATACTTCTGCCTCCAGCTCTGACAACTGCCTCAAAATCAACATTGACTTTGCGAGCAAATTTTAGTTTATTAAGGTACTCTATGATTGTTACGAAGATATTACTAATTTCTTGATGCTGGTTCCATAATATATCCAGCACATTGACCCATTTGTGAGTAGGAATATATTTGATACTATCTGATAATTTATCCCAGAAACTAGTAGCTCTCAGATTCTGAATAAATCCGTTTTTGAAGAAATATTTCTCAAGATATTCTTTGATTTCATAAATGTCATCATCAGTTAGAATATGCTGTACAGTAGCAGAAGTATGCTGCTCCAAACCTTGCAAGTAGTCTAAAATCACTTGCTTATCAGGCAGTTGTTTTCTATCATTAAAGTCTGAGTAATATGTATCACACAAAATACATACAATATCTCTAGGGCTAAATATTTTGAGATGAATGGGTAATCGGTTGGGGTCTGTTTCTATATGAGAGGTAAACCTTGTAACAGGGGCAGTAGCTTCATTGCCTTTGCCCTCAGGGTTGATGTATTTAATAAAGTCCATAGACTCACCTTTTTGATGGTCATAGACTTCAAGTTTGTTGTCGAAATTATACAACAAGTTATTTGCCATATAAGATTTCCCTACTTGGCTTGCTCCAAAGAGTGCTACAGCGGGTTTTTCTGTTACTACGGCTTTTACTTTATTGAGTGTTCTTCTATATTTTTTAATGTTATAGTTCGTATCCGCTCTATCATTATCTTTAAGATGCTTAGCTACCCACTCTACCCCTTGATTGATGGTAGATACTAGCTCAGTAGTTTTGTTAGCAATATGATTTAGCTTATCTTGTTCTATTTTTTGAGGATTCATATTCTTTATTATTTTTTCGGTGATGAGAGGTTGATTAAGATTTGATGTTTAGGATAAATTCTCCAGTATCTAGCCAGTAGCCTCGCTCATCGGGCAGGGTCATGTATTGTAGATTCAGCGTCTTTCGTGATATTTCATTTCGATCATTGTCTTTGATACTCTCTATGTTGATTTGCTCTTTGCTTTCAGACCATATCCTTTTGAGTTTGACTTTGAAAGGCATTCTATTTTTCAGATTTCTCTTCTGAACTTCCATGGCACTTTCTATTTCGTGCTCTTTCCCCTCAAGGGTAGAGTCCTGTTGCAAGACTTTATCTTCAAGATATTCTTGATTGAACTCTATCTTATAGATAGGTCTGCCCATATATTTCTCATTTGGCAGTTGCTTATAGCCCAAGTGCATAGGCAGTGAGTGTACCTCAATTTCTACTGTATTCTCATCTGGATTAAGATAAATCGTTTGAATGTTCTGCGTATATTTATCTATAGTTCCCATATAGTCAGATGTAGCAACTAGGTTTCTCTTCAAGAAGTCTGTTTTGATTCTGAAGCCCTCTAGTTTATCAATCAGTCCCCCCATAAGTGCTATACTAGCCCCTACTGCCACAATGGTTTTTGTATCTTCAAAATACCCTAAATCATTGGCAAAGGGATACCACCTACCTACTCTGTAATTGTTGAGTGTGATAATTCTTTCGGGTGAAACGGGATAATACCGTACAATCATTTCCCTAATCTTAGGGATATTGGTGGGTTTTCCTGCTAATAACACAAAATCACAGCCATAGGCATGCATAATGGTAGAAAGCTGCCTTAGCATAGGGTCAAAAGTTTTTTCAACAATGTCAAAGACCTTTTGTTTGGAAAGTTTCCATGTGATTTCTTCAAAGTTGAGCGGTGCAAATTTCTGATTAAAATACTGAATTAGTTCAGCATTGGGCTTATTTACTGGAAATAAATCATCATAAGAAACCTCTCTATCTTTGCTATTAGGGTCGGCTGCATGCTTGATGTATTGTATGGCTATAGGGACAGCTACTTGCACAATGAAGTTTTTTCTAAAAATACGTGCCATATAGTCCTGCTGATTGGCATCTGTTCCAAAAAAGTTGAGTAGTTTTTCAGATACATTGGCTACACCCTTTGCCCTTGCTGCATTTTCTATCACCCCCGTAGCTCCTGTTTCGTAGCTATTTTCGCTATTGGGCTTCCCTTCTAATATAATTTGCTGTATCAAATCTTTCAGTAGCTCATCACCTGCTAGGTTAAAACTTTCCCAATAAAGTGGCTGAGGCTTCAGTACAGCTAGACTTTGTCCTTCTTCATATTGATAAGCGCATATCATGAGGTCAGTTGTGCCTCCTCCTATATCTATAGAGCCAATAGTCAGTGCTTTTTTCTCTGGCTCAATGACATCATCTCTTTTTTTAGCATAGATATTAAAGAATAAATCTACATTGCCCAAATACCGCTGTGCTATCTCTGCATACAAAAACACAAACTGCCCACAAGTCGCTTCATCATAAATCCAATCTTTTTTCTCCTTCGCCATATTCAGCTTTTTGGATAAATCTTTAGGGCTAGGAATAATTTCTATCATATTGCTATTGCTATGACTTGAATCTACTTCATAAACACCTAAAAAAGAATCAGAGAAAAACCTACTCAAAGCCCTTACAGCATCTTCAGCACATTTCCTGAGTGTGATTTGCTCATATTGAATAATAGAGGTAGGACAAGTAATGGTAATTCTTCTTAATTTGCGTGGCTTTTCTGCATTGCCGTGTGTTCTTCTAAACTCGTGAGAGTTAATCTGTGTAATGGCGTGTAGAAAAATCTCTATATACACAAATGTCATCAGTGATTTTTTGGAATAGCGTGTATCGATATCTATACCTGCTTCATAGTCATATTCACCATTGGCCTTGAACTGTTCTGAGATGCCTTCATAATAAATACTCTTACGCCCTTGTGAGCCATCTATATCCACGAATTCCCACTGAACATCAGACTTTTTATTATCCCACAAATACCTCTTAGGACTGGAGTGATGTGTAGCTGTTTCTTTTCCTTTGTCAATGTCTAAGTTATGCTTACTAATTAGACGTGATGCTTCTTCTCCTAACCTGAGCAAACTAGCCCAGTGAAAATTCTTGTAACCTTCTACCTGTATCTCTCCAAATTTTGACTCTGCAAAAGCCAAACGCATAGAAAAGGGTTCATCATAAGATTTATCTATCTGAGATAAATCATTAAGAATTAGTTTTTTGACAGAGGTAAAC
>JBBRUH010000492.1:0-3969 GCA_038248005.1 Cytophagales bacterium
AATGTTATAAGTCATATTTCCATATCTTTCGGTGCGATACAGTTCGTCATCATCAGTGTTGGCTATCTGAGCATTAGGGATGTTATAAATCGTGCCTCCTGTAACGTGTGTATCATTTTGAAATACGTGTCCATCAATAGAGCTAAAAACTACTCCAGTAGTTTTACCAGTATTGATGCGTTGCACACCAAAAATAGTAGGGTCAAGAAGTGTAATTCTAAATACATCAAAAGTACTAAGTCCCTGTCCATCAAAAGCCGTTACTTTCACATCTACAAAATTAGGAGCAACTTGGTACTGAGAGGCAAAGCCACTAAAAGTAGCTGTACTTATATTAAAATTAAGCCAATCGGGTAGGGGAGAGCCATCCACTTGAGTAGCTGTATAGGTGAGAGCATCATTCTGTAAGTCTGAGAAAGTATTGGCTGGTACCTGAAAGCTAAAAGGATTTTCCAAATCAGGGTCATACGGAAACTGATAGTCCACCAAAGGATTGCTCAAGATAGGAGGAGTATTGCTTCCCATAGGGATAATCTCAATAGCACTTATTTTGGCATTGTCAGTTACTCTTACAAAGTTTATATTTAATTGCCCATCAGTGATATTGACAAAGAAAGACCTTGTAATAGCCTTGGCACTTGCCCCAGCTTCTGCAAATATATCAAAGTTATCGAGTACATTATTCCCTTCTATATTCACATCAAAAACTCTGCTTCCTGCACCTGTATTGACTCCTCCACGACCTGCAACACCATAATAAATCTCTGCAAAGTGTAAGATAACCTGATAATTGCCACTGCTTACAGGGAGATTATAGGTGAAATTATTGCCATATCGCTCACTGTTATAGAGGAGGTCATCTTCTGTATCTGCTATGGCAAGTCCAGTATTAGGATTATAGGCAGTAGATGTACTAAAATTACCATCTACACTAAAGGCTGCACCTTCCAAAGTAGTATAAGCAGGCCCTCCTGAGTTGATTCTGTAACTTGCCACAGGGGGGCCAGCTCTAAGAATAAGTTTTATGACATTAGAAAGAATACTGGTGCTACCATCACTATCTATTGCCACTGCTACGATGTAGTGAATCCCTGTTTCTACATTTCCTAAATCAGTGCGTGAAAGCGTAATTGCCAGTTCTACATTGCCATTATTAGAAAGGGTAGCCGTTTTTTCATCTACTATTTTTAGGAGTCGGTTGGCTAGATAAGGTTGTAAATTAAAGCCTCCATCTGTAAGTCCATTCTTAAATAGACCACCTTCTAAGACCAATAACTTGACTTGAGTGCCATTATCGCCTTCTATTCTGATGGTCTGGTTAGGATTAGTTACTTCGGCAGGCGTATTGTTTACATCTACAGCCCTGATGCTGATAGATTTAGTAGCTTGTTGTTTGAGTAAATTAGTGCTACTTCCTAAGGATGTACTTTGTCTGTAGAGTTGAGAAATGTGTCCTGAGCCGTCATCAAAAATGACCGAAGCACTTGCTCCTAAGAGTTCTAAACCTGAAACTTGTCCATTTTCATTAGGAGGAGAAGTTGTTTTAATACTTAGAGGGTCAGTATCTATCGAAAATTCAAAAGACTCACCTAAAGCAAAGTCATTAAAATTAACAATGAGTTTATCATATCCATTGGCTACATCACCCAAATGAGGGGAAGTATATTGAAAACTCATAAATCCCGTGGCAGTTTCTCCAGCATCAATGCTAAAGCCTTTAGGTATTGCAGTATCTTCAATCGAATTGGCAGGGTCAAAAACCATATCAGGAAATACTGTAGTACTTAAATCAATGACTAATTGAGTGATTTTTTGACCATTAGGAGAGTTATTTACTACTTTAAATGAACTAGCAGCAATCGTACTAGAGGCAAGGTCATTGCCCGAATCAATCGTAACACTTGCCTGAGAAGTAGAAGGAATTGGAATGACCTTAAAAAACTCCCAAGTAGCTCCTATCGGAGTGCCTGTGCCAGCCGTAGAAACTACTCCCGTAGCTAATACGCCTTCTAGCCAAGCACTAGGGACGGTGATAGGAGTACCTAGATTAGTCATTAGATTGTTATTTATAGCATACGCAGGCTGGATTTGGTTCGTAGCTTTATCTACTAATAAGTATAGATTGATATTTTGCTGTCCTAGAATACTGATAGGATATAGTGTATCGTTTTGGATTACATCATTAAGTTCATAAATTACCCTAATTCCGCCTGTGCCATTATTGGCATCTGTTAGGATATGGAGATAATTAGATTGATCACCTAAGCCGATATGTAAACCCATGTTTTGATTGGTCATACCACTGATAGCTAGATTCTCAAATGGCTTTGTTATAGAGGTATGAAACATGTAATTACCTGGATACGCCCCTGCATTTAGCCCAAACTGAAAGCCATATTCTTGGTTATTGCTATTGCCGAGTGTTGTTCCAGCCGTAGTAGTACTGACCGTGAAAAGTCCACCCGTACCAATGACAGTCATGTTATCTACATCAAATAAACTCTGGTAGTTGTCTTGATTATTAATCATCAGCCCAGAAAAACCTGAATTAAGAATATAACCAGCCAAATCACTATTGGTCGCTTCCCACTCATATTCAATGGGTAAATAAGTATCTGTACCATTTTGGGCATCTAGTGCAAAAGCATCATTGATGTCAAGAATACCATCATTGTCATCATCTGAATCATTAAGGTTTGAAAGCAAATCATTGTCCCAGTCATTAGGAATACTTGCAGGAGAGCACGGGTCGGTGCCATTGCTTATCTCATCTTGATTGGTAAAACCATCTCCATCAAAATCTTCACTTGGGAAATCATTTGGATTACGAGTAACACACTCATTAAAATCATTAGGTTCTAAGATAGTGATTTTGTTTTGGGTATATTCTGCTATCCAGATAGTGCCAGGATAGATATCAGCATCCCCTTGGGCAGCTACATCTAAAATATTCCAAGTACCAAAACCCTCTGCCAAATGGATTACACCATTAATTCCCGAGCCATTATGAGGCAAAGTATTGTCTAAGTCAGTGCCATTAGCATTCAGTACCACACGGTACAAGATACCATTGAATGAAGTGCCTAAGATACTGCCTTTCATTACATTGCCAAAGTTAGATGCTCTGTATTCAGCAAGTCCATTGGTAGAACCCATTACTCCAAAAAGGCTTTGGTTTTGTTTAGGAATACCATTTCGACCAGAGTGTATAAAATTATTTTCTAAACCTGCAGCTGTATTGGTGCCATGCGTAAATCCAAAATCAAAACCATCAGGAACGGCAGGAAGACTATTAAAGGTATTAATACTAGGGTTAGCACGGGTAGGATTTGGATTTCCTCCGTAGTATCCCTTGTGTGAGATATAGTGAAAGGGGTCAAAATAAGTTACGTTGTCATTGATTTTATAGTGTGTAGCTTGTATATTATCTACATTGTCATTGAAATCTCTTTCAGTGATATTGGTTGCTAGATTATCTGCAGTACGCATAATCGGAGGTACACCCCAGTTGGCATTAGAAGAGTTATCCCAAGTATAAAGCTTACCCTCTTCAGAAAGTACTATATCATAGGCATTTCTAAACCCTGGAGCATAAATCTGAACAGGTCCACCTTGTATTAAGATGGCTTGGTTAAGTCCATTATTTCCACCAAAAGGGCCTACACCAGTGAGTGTAGGCAAGTCATATTTATATTGAGTATTGCCAGCACCTTGTGTTGGTAGGGCTTCTATGACATCTAAATCTACCTCTAAAATAGCCGCAGAATAGGCATACTCTGGTAGCCAAGCAAGTTCGTGAGAAGGGGCTCCCTTGTTGGCATGTCCTCCTTGTGCGATATAAAGCACATTATTTACTTCATCTATCTGAAGTCCATTGGTAGCATGGTTATGCTCTGATTTGGGTAAGCCTCTGATGAGGTCTATCTTTACCCAGTTTCCTTGGGCATTTTTGCTTAGTTTAGAGATAAT
>JBBRUH010000493.1:0-3967 GCA_038248005.1 Cytophagales bacterium
AAGTACGGATGATTCTGGACATATTGATTTTTTAAATTCAAGCAAAATTAGCTAAATTTAGCTCTATCTTCAAAAAATAAACTCAAAACAAACAGTACAGTATCATTATTGCAAGATTCTACACCAAAAAAATACCATCAAATGTATATTTTTTTTACTTTTGATAGCAATTAATGTTACATTTATGATGAATTATATACTTTCTATCTATTAGCTAAGTCTAGCTGGTTTATTTAACTTGGGTTAAGTTACTCATTATCAATATCTTAAAAGACTAATAACTAATAATTTATGACCAATAACTTTCTTAGCAACGTATTTAAAATAAAGTACTCATTTAGTTTGAGTAAAATTCTCACTATCAGATTCTTACAGCCTAATAACCAATAACTTATAACTAATCTCTTACTTAGCTATTTATGAAAAATCTGAAACTCAACAAAATCATCACTATAGAGGCAGGCAAAAGACAGAGCAAACCTTGCATTAGAGGGATGCGCATTGCCGTAGAAGACGTAATCAACTGGCTAAAAGCTGGCTTGACCCCTGACCAAATTATAAAACATTTTCCAGAACTTAACAAACGTGATATAGCTGCTTGTTCTCAGTTTGCCCAAGATGAAGAACAGAGAAATACGTATATAGAAATATGAAAATTTTGCTTGACCAAAATATCTCCTACCTTGCCATCAAAAAATTAGGAAATCTCTTTGAGGAAATTGCTCAAATAGGAAGACTAGGAATGGCTCAAACTGATGATGCCATGATTTGGCAATATGCACGAACTCATGGTTATATGATGGTTACATTTGATGCCTATTTTAAAGAAAGAAATATCTTATCTGAGCATCCCATCAAAGTAGTGTGGCTTCGCTGTCAAGATACTTCTCCTGATTATATCATCAAGGTAATCAAGGATAATATCGAGATTATGCAGCAATTTTTTGAAGATAACCATTGGTCTTGTCTTGAAATTTCTGATAAAAATATAACTGCCTGATTAATGCCAAAATGGCTCATTATCAAGAAAATGAGTAGAAAATAGCTGACATTTTTTCAGAAAACTTCCTTTTTTTTACTTAGGAGCAAGCTTTGATGTAAGTAGTGTAAGGGATTGATTTGGTGAAGGAATGAAGGTCAAAATTTGGAATCAATAACTCATTGACCAATGACCCGAAAAATAACCATATAATAGTGTAGCCATAAAACAATATAAGACATGAACTTTAATAACTATACCATTAAAGCACAAGAAGCGATTCAGCTTGCTTCTGAGATAGCTGCTGGACTAACGCACCAAGCGATAGAGACGGCTCACTTGTTACAGGCAATCCTGCAAGAAGATGACAATCTAGCTTCTTTCTTAATCAAAAAACTCAATATTAACCGTCCCTTACTAGAAGAAAAACTTCAAGAAGCCTTGCAGTCTTATCCCAAAGTAAGTGGTCAGTCTTATGTCAGCAATGATCTTTTTCAAACCTTTCAGCAAGCCGAAAAATTTGCTAAAGAATCAAAGGATGAATTTATCGCTGTAGAGCATATTTTGCTCGGAATATTAAGTGGGAAAGATAAAGTAGCCAGATTTATGAAAGACCTTGGCTTTACCGAAAAACACCTCAAATCGGCTATTCAAGAACTTAGAGGAGGAAACCGAGTAACAGATCAAAATGCTGAGGCAAAATATAAATCTCTAGAACGCTATTCTAATAACCTTAACGACCTTGCCAAGCGTGGTAAGCTTGACCCAGTCATTGGGCGAGATGATGAGATTAGGCGTTTGCTTCAGATATTAAGTCGCCGTACCAAGAATAATCCTATCTTGTTAGGAGAACCTGGGGTAGGTAAGACTGCCATCGTGGAAGGGCTGGCACAGAGAATCGTGGAAGGGGATGTACCCGAAAATCTTAAATCTAAAACTCTAGTCTCGCTAGACATGGGTTTGCTCGTGGCTGGTGCCAAATACAAGGGAGAGTTTGAAGAACGCCTCAAAGCAGTTATCAAAGAAGTGGTGGATTCAGAAGGAGAAATTATTTTGTTTATAGATGAAATTCATACTTTAATCGGGGCAGGAGCCAGTAATGATGGGGCAATGGATGCTGCCAACCTTCTCAAGCCTGCACTTGCTAGAGGTGAACTTCATGCTATAGGAGCAACTACACCAAAAGAATACCAAAAATATATAGAGCAGGACAAGGCTTTAGAGCGTAGATTTCAGTCTATCATGGTCAATGAACCCAATGTAGCTGATGCTATTTCTATTCTAAGAGGATTAAAGGAACGTTATGAACTTCATCATGGCGTTCGCATTACGGATGATGCAACTATAGCAGCCGTAGAGTTATCGAACCGATATATTTCTGAGCGATTTTTGCCTGACAAAGCCATTGATTTAATTGATGAATCTGCTGCCAAACTTAGGATAGAAATAGACTCTATGCCCGAAGAACTAGATGAGCTTGAGCGTAAAATTATGCAATTGGAGATAGAGCGAGAAGCCATCCGAAGAGAAAAAAACACAGAAAAAGAATCTCTTTTATCCAAAGAAATCGCAGACCTAAGTGAAGACCGAGACGTTTTAAAATCAAAGTGGCAAGCTGAAAAAGATTTAATTCAAGGCATTCAACATAGCAAAGAGGCGATAGACCGTTATAAAACAGAAGCCGAGCAAGCCGAAAGACAAGGTGATTATGGCTTAGTGGCAGAGCTACGCTATGGCAAAATCACTGAAACTGAAAAGAAACTAGCAGAACTCCAAAAAAGTCTTCATGAAAATGTAGATAGTGCAATGCTTAAAGAAGAGGTAACAAGTGAAGATGTGGCAGAAGTAGTTGCAAAATGGACAGGAATCCCAGTTATGCGTCTCCTCCAAAGTGAAAAAGAAAAATTATTAGACCTCGAGAGTGAACTTTCTAAGCGAATTGCAGGGCAAAGCCAAGCCATACAAGTTGTGGCAGATGCCGTTCGCAGAAGTCGTGCAGGCTTGCAAGACCCTAAAAGACCAATTGGCTCATTTTTATTTTTGGGAAGCACGGGAGTCGGTAAAACAGAACTAGCCAAAACATTGGCTGATTTTCTCTTCAATGATGAAAATTCAATGGTTCGAATAGATATGTCAGAATACCAAGAAGCTCATTCCGTAAGTCGCTTGATAGGTGCACCTCCAGGATATGTAGGGTATGATGAAGGCGGACAATTAACAGAAGCAGTGCGTCGCAAACCTTATTCAGTGGTTTTACTAGATGAAATAGAAAAGGCTCACCCAGATGCTTTCAATATTTTGCTACAGGTCTTAGACGAAGGAAGATTGACTGATAATAAAGGCAGAACAGCCAATTTTAGGAATACAATTATTATCATGACCTCCAATCTAGGCTCTGATATGATTCAGAATAACCTGAAAGATGTGCGTCCTGAGGAAATCTTTGATGCCATAGAAGATACCAAAGAACAAGTCATTGATTTGCTCAAACGTGTCGTCAGACCAGAGTTTCTCAATAGAATAGATGAAATAGTGATGTTTAGACCTTTGGCGAAGACGGATATGCGTAAGATTGTGGATATTCAGCTACATCAAATCCAAGACACTCTCAAAGGAAACGGTATTACTTTAGAAGCTGATGAGCGTGTTCGTAATACCCTAGCGGATATAGGATATGACCCACAGTTTGGAGCGAGACCCCTTAAAAGAGTCTTACAAAAGAGAATCTTAAATGCCCTTTCCAAAGAAATATTGGCAGGTAATATCCAGAAAGACTCCGTCATAGCAGTAGAAATGGATGATTTTGATAGGATTCAATTTACCAATCTTGATTCACTGCCTTTCAGTGAATAATAGAATAGAATATTCAATAGCCACCAACTTCTGTTGGTAGTTTTTTATTAAAATAAGTAAATGGTTAAAATAAAAACATAGTGTAAATAATTCGTTGCAAAGTAGTAATTTAGTAAAAAAAAGCGATGACAAAAA
>JBBRUH010000494.1:0-3956 GCA_038248005.1 Cytophagales bacterium
AAAGTTACAAAAATAAAATAATCCAAAAAGGTCTATATCCTGCGTATATGAAGTACAAAAGTCATTTGTTGAGCAGTTTATTTTTTCCTTTTTACTTAGTTATAAATTATTGGTTATTTGTCTATAATATCCTGATAATGAGTGTTTCACTAATGTTAAATAGCGCTTTATTTTAAAAGGTTTATTAAAGGTGAAAATAATTTTCTTTCCTTGAAAATTTGATTGTAGAACATGATTTCTCATTTCATGCCGATGCCTGCGTCCTCACAGGTGACATTGATTGTTTACGGTATCAATTTTGTATTATTTTATTCATAATGAAAGGATTAGCTTTCTAGACCGTTTAAAAATCAAATTTTTGAAAAAATATATCTACGTATGAAAAATTTACTAACCTTCACTTTACTACTTATTTTTGGGTTTGCCTGTGTGCCTGCCAAAAAATACAAAGCACTCGAGTCTGATTATCAAGAAGCGAGTATGTCCACAAGAGGGCAAGAAAATCAAACGGCTCGCTTAGAATCTGAAAACAAACGACTAGAAAATGAGCTTTTTACCGTTCGTAAGCAAAATACAGAACTTCTCAAAGAAGTCAGTACTCAGCAAAGTAACAATGATGTAGCTTTCAAACAGCTTCAAGAAAAGTATGACAGACTAAAAGCTGAACACGAACAACTTAAAGATGTAAGCAACATGGAAGCAGCATACAATCGTCAAAAGTTGCAAACTGCACAAACACAGCAAGGCAATACTGCCACTACTCCTCAGCAACAAATTACGATTTATAATAACCCAACCAATCAGAACCCTTCAAATATGAACCCAGAAGGGATGATTATGAGAGGTGATATCAATAATCCTAATTCTGTCAATAATCCTAGTACTAGCTTGCTACAAAATCTCCCTGATGAAAAGCCTATGACCTCAAATCCAGTAGATGTTAATAAACTATATGAATTTCAAAATCGTCTAGCGTATGCTCTTTCTGGATATAGTGCCAATGATGTGCAAGTCAAAGTCCTTAATAATCAAGTATATGTGATGCTCAGTGATGTAATGGTTTTTGAGAATAATCCCAATGCAAGCCTTAGTACTAATGGCAAAGATGCACTTCAAAAGATTACTCAGGTGATTTTGCAGCAAGGCAAAGTAGCCATTTCAGTTGAAAATGAACCTAGTAATGCTGGAGAAAATAATATCGGATATCTCAAATCTCAATCTATTGCCCAGCTTTTTTCATCTAAAAACTTAGCTTGTACATTTAATAATAAGAATTTTTCACCACTTGCCTATGATACAAGTGGAACACAAGCTAAAAACTCCATCACTACACTTGTATTGAGTTTATAAGCTTTACGATTCAAAAATAAAAAATAGGCTTTCTAAGTTTTTGTACTTGGAAAGTCTTTTTTTGTACTTTTCTTTGTAGATAAACTTATTTACAAAATCTATATCACCGTGAACGAAAACGTATTCAACACTGTATTTTTGCCACTTGCCTTGTTTATTATTATGCTAGGGATGGGGCTTACACTCAGAATAGCTGATTTTACTCGTGTATTTACTTACCCCAAAGCGGCTTTGATTGGCTTATTTAATCAATTAATACTGCTGCCTTTAGTAGGTTTTGCGGTGGTTTGGTGGTTTCCACTCAATCCTGAGTTTGCGGTAGGGATTATGCTCATCGCGCTTTGCCCAGGAGGTGCTACTTCTAACCTGATTACTCATTTGGCAAAAGCTGATTTAGCTCTTTCTATTACTTTGACGGCTTTTAGTAGTGTGATTACTGTTTTTACTATTCCGATTTTATTGGGTTTTTCGATGGAGTATTTTCTAGGAGAAGCCAAGATGATTGCCATTCCTTTTATTCCTACTATCTTGAAGATAATGGCAGTTACTGTTTTTCCAGTATCTATCGGGATGCTTATCAAAGCAAGGTTTTCACAGTTTGCTGATAGAGTGATAGGGACAGTCAATATCATTTCTACGGTGTTTTTTGTGCTGGTGGTCATAGCGGCAGTAGCTCAAGACAAGGAAAATATTGTGAGTTCTCTCCTCTTAATCGGTCTGCCTTTATTTGTGTTAAACGTAACAATGCTATTCCTCGGCTTTTTGATTCCTAGAATCTTGAAGATAGAGCTAAGACAAAGCCTTACGATTTCGATAGAAACGGGCATTCAAAATGGAACTTTAGCCATCGCCATTGCACTCGGTATCTTAGGAAATTCTTCTATGGCATTGCCTGGAGCTTTGTACGGTTTAATGATGTTTTTTACGATTATTCCCGTGGTGCTTTATGGTAGGATGAAAGTGAAAGAATCTTGATATACAATCATGTAGAGAATATACATCTCTTTAGAATCCTGTATTTGGTGTCCAAATGACTGTAAATCACCTATCATTCCCTTGCCAACTTCTTAATAATCATCTTTAAAACATTAAACATTTATCAACTTACTTTCATTCACATAAAAAAGCCCAAATGTGAACACTTGGGCTTTTTTATGTGATATTTTTCACTAGAGTGAACCATTCGAAATAAAGCTACTTATTTTAGATAAATACTTCACTATGAGAATTTTACAAACTTCTAACCCATCACTTATCTCTCACAACTCATTTAGCATTCATATAATCTATCACCAAATGACAAAATGTTTTTACACCTAAAGTCATGCCACTTTCCTCTATATAAAATTTAGGAGTATGGTGAGGAGCAGCTTCTAAGGGAGATTTTCCAACAGGCATTCCACCCAAAAAGAAAAAGAAACTAGGCACTTTCTCAGCATAAAAAGCAAAATCCTCTGCACCTGTCATCGCATCCATCAGCATTACATTGTCTTTGCCTGCTGTTTCTTGGAGTGTAGGCAGCATTTTAGCAGTAAGAGCAGGGTCATTATAGGTAATAGGAGCCATTTTTGTGATTTCAACCTCTGCTGTGGCATCCATGCTTTCGGCTATTTTAGTAGCAGTATGTCTGATTTTTTCGTGAAGAATTTTTTGCATTCCTTCATCCAAGCTTCGTATAGTGCCTACCATTTCTGCACTCTCAGGGATAATATTATTTCTTACTCCAGCTCTAATCATTCCTATTGAAATGACTGCTGCTTCTTTGGTAAGCTCAGTCTGTCTGCTGATGATGGTCTGTAAGCCATTGATAATTTGAGCAGAAGTAACGATAGGGTCTATTCCAGTCCATGGTGTAGAACCATGAGTTTGTTTGCCTGTTACAGTAATCTTGAATATGTCAGCTGCAGCCATCGTGCCACCTGGTTTATAGCGTATTTTGCCTACTTCGGTCAGAGAGTTGATATGCAAACCAAAGACTACATCCACTTTTGGATTTTCTAATACTCCCTCTTTCACCATCATGCTTGCTCCTCCTTCTTCTCCTTCGGGTGGACCTTCTTCGGCAGGTTGGAATATAAATTTGATAGTACCTTTGAGTTCTGATTTATATTTTGATAAGATTTCAGCTACTCCCATCAAAATAGCCACATGTGTATCATGCCCACAAGCATGCATCACACCACAAGGCTGCTCATTATAAGTAGTAGTAACCTTAGAAGCAAATGCTATATCTACTTGCTCAGTTACAGGCAATGCATCCATATCAGCACGCAAAGCAATCACAGGGCCAGATTTGCCTCCTTTCAAAATACCTACGACTCCTGTGTGAGCTACACCCGTTTTGACTTCTAAGCCTAAAGAAGTAAGGTGTGCAGCTATTTTTTCGGCTGTCTTAAATTCTCTGTTAGAAAGTTCAGGATTTTGATGAAAATCTCTTCGCCAAGTTACTACCTTGTCGTAGATTTCTTCTGCCATTTTATCTGTTTTGGCTTTAAGTGAAGCTTGGGCTTGAGATAAAATCGGAAATCCTATGCACAGAATGAGCATCCCAAGCCAAATTTTTGTAAAATATTGAACCATATTTGTATATATTATTTGAGTAAATA
>JBBRUH010000495.1:0-3950 GCA_038248005.1 Cytophagales bacterium
AATGGAGACATTCATCTCCGAGTCTGGTTCTGAATACATATTTGAGAAGTCAGGCGTTTGGAGAATTTCATCTCATTGGGGGAACGTTGGGTCATGTGAATGGAATTTATGCGATGATGAAGAATCTATCCTTAATCCCAAAAGTGGTCGTTATAAATACATTGGATTTTGTAGATGGAGTGAATTTTCAATAAAAGAAGATGATGAAAATAGCGATTAAATGCGGACATAACCCCGATATACCCGCCATTAAACCGTTACTTTAATGGCTGAACAATGGTCGGTCGTTCTCACAGCTTGCACCTAACGTTTTGCAGCGCCCAGAAGGGCGGGAATTTTAGCACTAAACTTCATACGGAGAACTGAACAAAAATTTTAAAAGAAAATAAGAGTGGATTTTTAAAATCTTAATATTTATATATAAAGCAAAATTATGAGTAAAGAAATGAGAGAACAGATAAACAAAGTTAAGAACTTTGGACAATTCTTGAACGAAAATAAAAGTGGTTGGTATGATATTGATGAAAAACTGAAAATATTAAAAAGTTATATCCACATACTCAATAACGATAACGGTTTAGTGAGTGGTGAAAAATATGATATACCAATAATTTATTTTATCATACTGCACAATTTTTTGATAATTGAACGTGGTTTTTTTGATGATATTAAATTAAGTGGCAAAGAAATTAACAAATATTTGAATTTAGAAAAATTGAACACACCAGATGAGGTGTATCAAAAGTTTTTAGAATTATATGATACTTCAAATAAAGTTAGAGTTAATTCAGAGACATTAGATAGTGTAGAAAGTGTTAGAGAATATTTATCAAAAAGACCAGATGTATTTAATAGGTTAATTAAAAAATAGTGGGTGGGATTTTCTTTTAAAATTTTCAACCGAAATGTTGATTAGAACGATGAACAGAACACTTACACATAACGTTTTGCAGCTAACAGAATACAAAGATTTAATATATTACTATTATGAAAACATGTATGTGGTGTGGGAAAGATTTAGAAGAGGATCAAGTAGAATTTTGTTCTATTCAATGTATAGTAGAGATACTTGAAGAGGAGGAGGAGTTTCAAATGGTAGAGGATCTTCATCAGAATGTAGATGATGATCCTTTTGAAGATGATATGGGTTCTTCTTCTATTAATGAGGAGTAGGAAGAAACTTTTAGAGAGTCATGAGATACGTTATTAAAGGCTTAATCTATTTATTCATTTTAACACATTCCTTAGTATGGAAAATAAGAGATGCTCCAAATGTGGGGGAGAATTTCATGAACTGGACTATAAGAAAACAGCTATTTAGTAAAGAGGGGCTAACAACCCCTCTAATATAGGTTTCTCTGGTGAGGCCCAAAATAATAAGGACAGCAAGGTTCGATTCCTTGAAACCTACAAATTTCATTAATATATACATACACTAAATTACACACAATGACACAATTCACAAATTATCAGATGCAAGAGTTTAGAAAAACTCTTTTAATGGTAGCCAACCAGCTACCAAATAACCTACTATCCTCTCTGGAGGAAGCAGAAGATATGAGAGATGTAGAGCTCAGTTTAACTTTGAGCTTAGCATTTAACTATTCAGCTGAGGCTGATTGGCTCCTAAGTAAGATAGAAAAAACTTATTTTGAAATCTCTTTAAACTAAAACTATGTGTACAATTATACCGAAGAGAGTACAGAATAGACCAAAGACAGCTAAAAAAGATATAACTGTCTATAAGTCAGGGAGATCTGGGATATCCATAGACAACATGTTGGCTCAATATCAGGCATTTAATTATGAACGTGATAAAGTGAACTACACCGAATTTACTTTTGATCCTATACAGATTATATGTAGTGATGAAGTTGAGCATAAATATTACTTAGGACTTGAGAATAAAGGAGTTAAAATTGTCGCAGTGGGACAAGGTTTTCATTCTTTTAAGGAATCTTATCGACTAAAATTACACAAGGGATGTCCTGCCTTATTTATAATCCCTAAAGGAAGTCTCTATTATGAGAATGAATGTGGAAATCTGGTTAGTAATAGAATAATTTTTAAAAAATTCTTAAAATCTTAAGAGGTGTGTAAGTTTCCGAAAGCTGTAACAACAGTGAGTAGGAAATTTCTTAAAAAAGTAACAAATATTATAGCATTAAAAACTTATAAAATATGTGTACAGTAATAACAAAAAGGATGAAAGATCATCCTAGAATAGCTAAAAGAGACCTGAAAGTATATAAGGCAGGTTATAATAATTGGGATGGTATATTTTATTCTGCTATTAGGTCTTATGCATATGAAAAAGATGTAGAGCATAACACAGACTTTGGATTTTCTTACCATAGTCAAGTTTACGACCAAGTAGAAAAAAATTACTCAGATAGTATACCTGAAAGAAACAGAGTCTATGTAACTAACGGATTTCATTCATTTCTTACAAAATGTGAGGATAGAGTATCATCTAGAGAAAGCTTTGCCTTATTTATCATTCCTAAAGGAAGTAAATACTATTGTAACAAAGTGGGTAACGTAGTAAGTGATACAATAATCTTTAAAAACTTCTTATAATGGAAAGAATATACATTGATGAAGACATGGTTATCGAAGGTGAGCTAATAGACCTTTTACCGAATGGAGATAAGCTTATTTACTCTCAATACAGAGTTGCTGTAGTTGATAAGAATAACTTTCATATAAGAGATCTTGATTTAATTAAGCTAATAATACCCTCATTATGATTGAGCAGTTTGTCTCCTATAACATAGCCCTGGCTCTTAAAGAGCTGGGGTTTGATGAGGAATGTTTTGGTTGGAGTTTTGTGGATAGTAAAACTCTACATATTGAGTACATATCAAACCAAGCAGAGCCTTATATGGTAAGACCATTATGGCAACAAGCTATAGATTGGTTCAGAGAGAGTCCACACTTTATACAGATTTTAGAGCAGCCTGAAATATATACTGGAGACTATCCTTTCTATGAAGTAAAAGAACGTAGAGTCTACATTACAGATGAGAAGTATACGCTAGAACAAGCTATTCTAAAAGCTATTGAAATTGTCAAAAAAGAAAAAGGTTATGCACAAAAAATGTAGAGTGATAATGCTTCCTCATGAAGATGGAGCTATTCTTAAGCCTAATAACCCTCATAGAATGGAGATGAGGCTTTATGACATTGAGAGTGATAGATACACAGCCCAGCATCTTTACATTATAGGTGAGGAACCCATAAAAACAGGGGATTGGTATACTGATGATGTCAATGCCATAAGGAAAGCTGTTACTAGCGACCCCTCCTATTGGAAGACAAGAAAAGACTATATGAAGATAATAGCCTCTACTAATGAAAGCCTTGCTATTTATGAAGAGCCTGTAACTAGTAAATTATCTATGTTCAAGGGTATGGTGCCAGGAATTCCTGCTACCTTCATTAGCACATTCATATCTTCTTATAACAAGAATACTCCAATAGAATGGGTAAATGTTGAGTATGAGGATAAGGGGATAGAAGAGTGGATGGGAGACGCTTACAGTGGAGAGCCTGTCTGGATAGAAGATATACAGCTTAGTATAACTCCTAGAGAGAACACTGTATCTATATCTCTTATCAAGGAGAACTGGAATAGAGAAGAAGTAATTGCTCTAATTAAAGCTAAAACTATAAGAGACACTGGTGCTATTACTGATGAAGATTTTAAATGGATGAACGAAAATCTATAAAGATATGACACAAAGAAAGATAGAACACTATGAGGATGCCTACTCTTAAGAACAAAGAGAATTGGCAAATTATATTTAATTACGAACTATAAAATAGAGAATTAAAGCTATGAATCTAAAGGAATTAAAAGAGATGGGGTTTAAAGTGTTAAATATTGAAATGGGAAATGACGTAATTTGTGATGGATGTAATGCAGATATGACTAACTCATTAAGAGT
>JBBRUH010000496.1:0-3930 GCA_038248005.1 Cytophagales bacterium
ATCTTCTTCTTTATTTGAGCGGAAAAGCACCAAACATCTTTTTATCTTGGACTTTTCATATTCTTTTCCCTCTTCAGGATAGCCATAAAACTCTAGATAACCATTCGCTAGATTTCTACTGGTAATTTTATTTTCGTAGAAAGAGGGTAAAATTTTTTTATTGATTAAATTCTGAAAACCTGCAAAGTCATCTGAAAATATAAAAAAAGGAAATAATCTTTTATAATAATAAAGAATATTTTTTCGTGAGGGTTGTTTTAGATAATTCTTATCAAGATAATAAATCATAGTAGCACAATCAGCCATACTACAATTGTAATAAATGTACTTATCACAATGAGTAGTATCACTAATATTTTGTTTGAATTGCTTCTGAGAAATTACACTTTTGTATCTTACATCATCTGTGCTATCTATTAAATCATTGGTGTTTTTGACTTCATTACGATGTTGATTACAAGACAATAATGATACAATGATAATTATGTAGAAAAAAAGGATTAAAATAAACTTCATTTTTTTAATACTTTAAACGTTGAAATATAAAAAGCTTTTGCATTCTTAATATCTTCAAATTTCCAAAAATTATTTTTCCCTTTGGTAGTCCCCTCTCCTGATTTAGAGTTCTTGTCAGTTCGCATCATTTCATTATAATTGATACCTAGTAAATTGGTCTTAGAATATGGGTCGTGTATATAAAGTCCTACTTTTGTTACTCCTAATAAGTGTACTATATGTCCTTTTCCTTCTTCATACTTTGCTCTTGATTTGACACCCAACGTAATAGAATATCCCTTTCTTAATTCGGGAAGTATATTTTTTTCGTACCAATTATAATCAAAAGTATCTTTGTTACCCCACAGTCCAGTATGCTCAGTCCAAGTTTTATCATCTTTGCCTTCTAATCCTCCAAAGTAGTATCCATACTTTTTGGCTACATTTCGTTGCCCTAATCCGTAGGGATTTGCTATGTTTTGTTCTAATCTCACCTGTTCTACTATGTCATCTTCTTGCATATCTCCTTTGAAAACTTTCGCACGAGCATCTTTTGAGGTTTTATCTTGTTTGAGTTGAGAATCTACTTCTACTCCAAAAAGAGCTAATCCCATTGCCATAGAACTCATATTACACATTCTTTCAGCTCTGTAATCTCCGTGTTCACTATCTAATTGATTAAAATAAGGCACTTTATAATGCAACTTTTCATAATAATCTCCTTTCTTGGTTTCGTTTTCAATAGCTTCTATCAGTTTTCTGGCTTGGGCTATCTCTTTTACACTCAGTTCTTTTTTGAGCATCATAGCATCTAGCTTTGTGTTCATGTTTTTGATAAACACCTTCACTAAGTTTGAGAATATCCTATACAATGGCGAAATATTTATTAATGTCTCATCTGTTTTTTGGATAAATTGATAGATTTCATCAAAAAGTGCTATGTTTTTTTCTGGGTCATTAAGATACTTTGAGAGTTCTTCTATCTTGGTTTGCAATTCACTTGGAGTTGCGTTTTTTTCTTTGTCTTTGCTACTTGCATCAGGTATTTTGATTTTATCACCAGCAGTTACCTGTTTGCCTGTTGTTTTCCAATAGGCTATGTCGTTCTTAATTTCCCAGTTATTTGCTTCTATCAAAGCTTGCCAAGTTACATCGTAAGTTCTTGTTAATCCATAAGGCTCCCCCCCTGCTCATAGCGTCCTCACATACCCACAACAGCAACTACTTTTAGCATCTCGCTGAAAGTAAATTTTACGAATTACTTCATGCTACTAGATATTTTTCCATAGCGTTGGGTTTGTAAACCCAACGCTATGGAAAAATGGTACTATTCTTACTAAAATTCAAAAATGTCTAGTAGTTTGGAATCACTTATACTCAAATATAAAATAAAATCCATCTTTGGTTGGTGTTGTCATAAATCTCATTAAATGTAAAGAAATAACAATCTGCGCTTCCTTAGGTAATTCTTTTAACACCACATCTGTACTGCTAGAGATAATCTCTGTATAAGCTTTAGCATAGAATAATCCAGCAACAGATCGGGCAGATTCTGTTCCTGTGGTATTAAACCTAAACGGATATTCTTGATGCCGTTCAGGTTTATCTTTAAAATGTACTTGCTCAGGAATAGGATTTTTATCTCTACCTTTTATATTATCTTTTGTTACCACTTCTAAAGCTTCACGCATATCCCAGCATTTTTTGGGGTCTGTTCTTTCTTGACTTCCTGCTACCAGACTCCCAGCAGTACAATCAGGGAATAATTTTTCTCTGTAATTAGAAATATCTGCATATTTATCTGAACTCATATTATATGCCTCATGGGATGACAGTCCACCATAATCGCCTTGTGGACTCCATAAGCACTCACTTTTTCTCTGATATTACTACATACTTAAATTTAAGGGGTATTTCTACTTGTTCATCACTATCTTTTATTGAAACTTTTATTTTTCCCTTAGTTTCATTGATACCCAATGAATCGGCTTGAATAACATATTTATAATATCTATGATTTTTATTTTCTTTATATTTTATTAAATCAGATTGTTTAATAATTTTATTGTTATGGTAGGCATCTATTTCAAAATACTCAGTAAAAATTTTCATTTCATCAAAATATATCACAAAATTCTTTTTTCTGTAAATTGTATCATTGTTATATGAAACTACAAATGAAGATTCATAATACTTATCATCATTTAATATAGATATATCATGCTTTACTATTTTACCTTCTTTATCTTCTTTATAGTGATATGCTATATGCCCATTTAGTTCAGTATATAAATCACGATTCATTCTTTCTGATCTAATTTCTTCTTTGACAGATTTTTCGGTCTGAAGTATGATTTTATTGCCTTTCTCATCTTCCCACCTATCCTTTACTGGAAAGCATTCTGGCTGTCGTAAGATGGTCTTATAAATTATACCATCTACAATGCTATCTGTTCTTGTTACCCTCCTGCGATTTAGTTCAGTTTTAAAATCATAAGGATAAAACATTGATTTTTTTGTCTTATTGTGATACCATATACCACAGAAATCCTCATCGCTAACTGATTTTATATCTTTACAAGAGAATATAAATAGCAGTAGTATCATCAAATACTTAATCAAAATATTTTTCATTATGCTTCTTTTATTTTAACTATCAAAAATAATCAATAAATTTAATTTGGAAACTCATAAAATATTTTTTGATTATCAATATTTTATGAGATTTTACGCAAATATTTAACTGCTTAATAGATAATGGCTAAGCTTTTAAACTCTGAATTTCTGATATTTAAAATAATACCAGTTAATCTTTAAAACTATCAAAAGCATCTTTCATTTCTCCCTTGGGAGCTGGTGTCTTAACATCTGAATAGAATTTATTATCTTGCATGATCATTTTAATGTTTTTTGTATTGGAAGCCTTAATTTTCTTTTCCTCTGAGGTTTCAGCATCATCTACAGATTTGATATAGTTGATGAAATTTATAGCATCTTCCTCAGATACAATGATATATCCCACTTCACTAGTAAGTTTTGTTGTGTACCAAGCCTCATAATCTTGCTGTAAAAAAGGATAGATTAGTTTATTTTTTTCTTTTTTGAACTTATGTCTAAGAAAACCATATCCCTTACCCTCTTTACTTTCATAAAAAAATCTTTTATCTTCTTTATATTCACCAGTATTGAGAAGAGGATGATTCATGGCTGTAATATTGCCAACTGTTCCCATAAAAAATATAGGAGAATCCCAACTCCAATCAGGATTAAGAATATTCTTAAGAGCATTTACACTCCTTCTGTGCTTTGAGGCAGACAAAGTGCTAAACCTCCAAAGGTATTAAGATTTGTATTCCACTTAAATTTAAGTTTTCCTTCTTCTTTTTCTATCATAAAAGGGCCTACGGTGTACATCCTAAAATCAAAACCTACCGA
>JBBRUH010000497.1:0-3911 GCA_038248005.1 Cytophagales bacterium
GTTGTAGCGTTTCTATCACTTCTCGGCGGTCAGTTTGGAGCATTGCCATTTTTTCAGGTAAAAAAGCCAAGATAAACTCTTCGGCAGATTTTTCTCTGTAGCTCAGTCTTTCATTGGTATTGACGGCTTGGATGCGTTTGTGTTTTAGCAGTTCTTTCGCCAGAATATTTGCTTGATTCTCTAATTCATCATAGTTATAGCCTCGCATTTCTACCCTAAAAGAAGCCAAGTTTTCGGAGTTATTGTTGCTAAAACCTTCTCCCACTCCATAGACATTCCAGCCTACACCTCCCCAATCTAGGGAGCGGGCAATGAGCTGATTTTTAAGCTGATAGGGCAAAGAAGATTTCTCATGTTCGGGCTTAAAATTAATCTGAATAGACGCATTCTGACCACTAGAAACCCTACTTACAAACTTATCTAGCCCTTCTACACTTTGCAAAAAAACTTCTACCTTTTGGATAATGTCATTCATCTGCTCCGAGGTAGTGCCATAAGGCATTTCGGCATTGACATAGAGCATCGTTTTTTCAGGGTTGCGGTAGCCTCCTCGCTCATAGACTTCATTCACAAAAAGCCTGAGCGTACCACCCAACATTTTATCTACATAAGGGCGGATTTCCTCTTGGTAATAATCCGAGCCAATGCTTTGATTGTACCACTCCTGCCCATCCCATTTGCTAGGCAACATAAAAACAGGCAAGCCAAACAAGAGCAAAACGCCGACATTAAATAGCTTGCGGTATTTGATGAGGAAAGATAGCAGCCCCCCAAGCCTCGAAGGGGGAGTTTTTCCTCCCTCCCCTGAGGGGAGGGACGGGGTGGGGTTTAGGGACGGGGTGGGGTTCAATACGCTATACAAAGCTGGAGTAAAAAACAAAGCAATCAGAAGCGAGACACTTAGATTGACAGCAATGATGAGGGCAAATTCCCAGAGGTTTTTTTTATCTTCTTCGGGTAACCAAAAGACCAACATCAGGGCGGCAATGGTAGTAAGTGAAGCCCCTAAAAGTGCATTAAAAATCTTGGTATTGCCTCGCTTGCGTAGGTGGTCTAGCATCACTATGGCATTGTCCATAATCAAGCCTAAAGAAATACTCAAACCTGCCAAAGAATACAAATGAATCTGGATTTTAAGGAAATAAACCAGCATCAGGGCAAGGCTTACATTGAGCAGCAGACCCGAAAAAAGAATCAATAAATGCCTGAAATTGCGATGTGCCAATAACACAAAAATCAATAAAATAGCCAAAGACAAACCCGTTCGGTTATAAATCTTCTGTAGTTCACGGGCAAGGTATTCCGAATCATCATATTCTAGTAAAATCTGATAGCCTTTGGGCAGGCTTTTTTCTAAGGCTTTGATTTGGGCTTTGAGTGTCTCTGTCAATACCAGTGCATTGCTACCGCTTCGGGCATAGATAGCCATAGAAACCGAGTTAAGTCCATTGATTCTAAAAAACTGCTGTGCTTCTTCTTCTTCAAAATATACTTTGGCTACGTCTTTCATTCGGAGGTCTAGCTTGGCTGAAGTATCTGTTTGAGTGCGTAAAATGGGGATATTTTCCCAATCTTGAAGCGTGGTTAGTCTGGTTTCGTTTTTGACAAAAAAGTATTGTCCTGCTGCATTTTTTTGTTGCCCTAGATACTCTGTTCTATCGGCTTGCCTGAGTGAGTTCAGGAGTTGATTCTTGTCTAAATCCAATGCTCGGAGATAATCTTGTGCATAAGCCACTGTGATTCCTAAGGGGGAAGCCCCTGCTAAGCTCACTTCTTCTACCTCTGATTGGCTACGCAAAGGCACTTGTAGAATATCTTCGGCAGTTTGTTGGATTTGGTGGGCTGCAAAAGGAGCATTGATAGAATACAAAAGCAGCATCTTTCGTTTTTGCTTGCTTTGCCCTCCCCCTTGTTCTATCCTAGGATAGGATAAGGTGGAAGGTAACTCTGGATAAATACGCCTAAGAACCGAGCTTACTTCAAATTTCTTGAAATCTAAATCTGCTTCTGGGTCAAATTCAAGGGTGATGCTTCCCCCATCATAGTTAGAAACTGATTTTATTTTTTTGATGCCTTCTATTTCTGAGAGTATATTTTCTAGGGGAGCCGTTACAGATTGCTCCACTATATCAGGGGCAGACTGTGGCAAAGAGTAGCTAATCTGCAGGCTTGGCTCTTGGACACGGGGAAGTAAATCTATGGATAGGCGAGGAATCAAAGCCAAGCCCATCAGCCCCAAGACTATAAACACAATGACCCAACGAAAAGAATATTTTTGCACGTTCTTATCTTAGTTATTCAGAGAACAATTTTACGAAATAATGAGGAGGAAAGCAATACAGATTATAAATCTTATTCTCTTTAGTCTGGGTTAGAAATTCAGACTAGCTGGAGTTATGAATTGAGACTAGCAGGCTTGAAGATTATTATTTGGAGAAATAGTCTATTGAATATTTTACTAATGTTAAGTTTTCGTATTGTACATATAAATCTTTCCCATCAGGACTAACTTCTATTAATTCGGGTCGCTGAGTATCTTGAAGATTAGGCAATTTTATACTTCCGATATATTGACCATTGTCTAATTGATAAATATCAATCGTTTTACTCTTTTTCTTATTTAATGATGACAAGAGATACAAATATCTCTCACTTACTGCACCACAGGAAAATATAATATATTCAGGTTCGGTTTTGATAGCAAATCCTCCGTTTCCTTGTGCAATTTTTACTGTTTTCGGTATTGGAGTTTTGTCAATAGTATCATAAATTTTAATCTCCTTAGACTTACTATCATAGACAATGAATTTACCAACCTTAAAAAAGTAGAACACAATGAGATTTGGATGATTTGTAATAAATTCACCTTCAAGAGCAAGTTCTAAATCTTTTATATCGTTGATTTTCAAAAGATTTTTTAATGAATAATCTTTTATAGTATTTCCTAGTGTATCTTTTATAGTCAGCTTATAATCATATTCCGCAGATTTACCAGTTTCTTCATAGATTAACAGATATTCATTATTGCTTCTTTGAAGTCCAAAATAATCAACAAAAGGAGTAGTGCCATTATTAAATCTTTGATAATGTAGTAATGAATCATTTAAAGAGTAGGTAGCAATACGTTGTTTATCCAAATCAAAAATAATATAGTTACTTTCAGTTGCTGAAAAATAAGCAATATTGAGATTTTCTTCGGGACCGCCTCCTTTTCTGCCATAAGATTTGAAGCTACTAAGAGTAGAATCATACCTAATCAGCTTAGTATTATCCCCTGCCCATAAATAGTTATCATACCATTTTAACCAAAAACTTTTAATAGGTGATTCACCTTGATATATCACTTCAAGATTAGCAATTATCTCTCTATCAAAGTCATAATTAAAATTCTTTGTTTGTTTTTTGAAAGTTTCCTTATGAATACTTCGTTGCTTTTCTTCATTATCTTTGATACAACTCACAAAAAATAACAGAATTACCAAGACTACAAGTTGATTACTTTTCATGATTTTTTTAATTAAAATTTCAGAAAAGTCAGAGATAAAACGCTGACTTTCCTTTGAAACTGGAAATCAATAACTCAAGAAGTTGTTTTAATTCCCAAAGTCTGCATCTGCAAACTCTACTTTAATTGCTCCAGTACCTTTACATTTGTTACCCTGAGAGTCTTCTCCAGAACACCTGAATCTTGTCGAAGCATCACAAGTGCAAGAAGCGTTTAGATTACTGCTGGCAATTAAACCAAGTGTAAAAATGAGTCCAAAAACTAACTTTTTCATTTCATTAAAATTTAAAAGGTTTAAGAATAACATCTCCAAATTAAGCACATTAAAACCTAATATCCAAATTTTTAAGCTAAAAAATTCTGATTAAATCTAATTTAATAATTTAATAATTTAATAATTTAATAA
>JBBRUH010000498.1:0-3889 GCA_038248005.1 Cytophagales bacterium
AAATTAAATGAGTATTTTATTTTGAATGAGTTACTAAGAAATAATATGAAACCAAAGGCTTATCAGGAGTGAAGCCTTTGATAACTACCTAAGAAATCACAGCCTGTCTATGATAATCACTCACCTTGATAAGACGATAATCACAAGGATTAATTTTACGAGTTTTCTGACGATATTCTACAGTTAGTCCAGGCCAAAGGGTAGTATTTTTGCCCTCAGTATTTTGATACCAGCTTTTACAACCCGATGCCCACACTGTTTCTGTTAATCTATTCTGAATGGTTGAATTGAAATTTTCTTGAACCTCTGCTTGCACATCCAGATAAGCATCTTCCCCTCCTTGGTCTAATATTTTGAGATAATCTAAGACATAATTAAGCTGAGATTCAATCATGTGTACGATAGAATTATGCCCCAAACCTGTGTTAGGCCCTACCAAAAATAAGAGATTAGGAAAACCCTCTGTAGTAATCCCGTAATATGCTTTTGGTTCGGTTTCACTCCATTCATCTATGAGACTTCTTTGATTTAGCCCACTAAAATTAAGCACACCTATAAACTCAGAAGCCACAAAACCCGTCCCAAAGATGATAGTATCCACTTCATGTTTTTTGCCTGATTGGTCTAAAATGTAGTCAGCACCTATTTCTTGGATGCCTTCCGTAACCAGATTTACATTATCTCTGAGGAAAGTAGGATAATAGTCATTAGAAATCAAGACCCTTTTACAGCCTATTTTGTAAGAAGGGGTAAAGGCTTCACGAAGCTGTGGGTCAGAGATAGAATCCTGAAGATGTTTTAAGGCTACTTTTTCAGCGAATTTTTGGATAGTTTCATTGCCTATGAAGGCGAGTCCTTTAAACTCATTGAGCCAGTAAATAAGTCCTCTATGTGCCTTTTGGAAGATAGGTAGTTTTTGAAAAAGATTTTGCTCAAACTTCGTAATACTTCTATCTTCTTTGGGGACAATCCAAGGTGGAGTACGCTGAAAGACAGAGAGTTGAGCCACTTCTGGGGCTATCTCAGGCACAAACTGTATGGAACTAGCCCCTGTGCCTATGACAGCTACTTTTTTACCTTTAAGACTTTGACTATAATCCCACTCAGAAGAGTGAAAATATTTTCCCTTAAAATTTTCTAAACCTTTTAGCTTGGGTATGCTAGGGCGATTAAGTGGCCCAATGGCAGAAATCACGATTCGAGCAGTGGTTTCATTGCCCGCTTTGTCTGTCAATCTCCAAAAACCGACTTCCTCATCAAATTCACATTGGATGATGTTAGTATTAAATCGGATGTATTTGCGGAGCTGATGCTTATCTACACAGTCATTGAGGTATTCTAATATTTCGGGTTGTTTAGAATACATTTGAGACCACTTAGGGTTTAGCTCAAAAGAAAAAGAATAGAGATGAGAAGGTACATCACAGCCACAGCCAGGATAGATATTATCTCTCCAAGTTCCTCCCACTTCAGAAGCTCGCTCAAAAACCACAAAAGACTTTCTATCTTTCTGAAGTAAACGAAACGCAGCTGCTAGACCAGCAAAGCCTGTCCCGATAATGGCTACTTGAAAGTCAGCCTTTGTATTTTCCTTAATTTTATTCATAATTAATGGTAATTTCCTAATATAAATCCAAAGTAAGGTTTATATCTTGAAAAGCAAAATCACACATCAATGGTTTTGTGTTAAAAGCCAACTATAAGCCTTTAAGGACGAAAACGAAGATACTTAATGCTATCAACTTAACAGAAAAGTAGAAATTGTGCAGACTAACTAATTTTTAAATGCCTTTTTCTTTTGATATACGAGGCACTTTTTTTAGTAAAGTCAGTGAAAGTTTAATAATTGAAATGGTTCTAAGACTTATCACAAATAGCTTGAATATCTAAACTTAGGGCATCGCCCCGACTTTACAAACTCATCACTCATAATTTATAACTCATCACAATGAGGTTTACCAACCCATATACCTCGGCGGTTTCAAGCCATTTAATCGTAAATAGACAACTAATTGCCCTCTATGGTGTGCAAGGTGATCTGAGATAAGAAAAAACACTCGTCTTTGAGACATTTTACCAGCAAAAAAATCAGCTTCTTTGTCCAAATTAGCAGGGTCATAAATCTTTAAAGTTTTATCCATAAAGTCAAAACCTGCTTTGAGTTGGGCTAAGATTTCTGCTTTGCTTTCTGCCTTGCGTGCCTCAGCCATGAGTACTTTATAGGTGAGACTATCTGCTGGATTAAGGTGTCTAGCAGTCATATAAAGGATATTAGAAGTCAGATGTTTGACCTGATTTCCAAAAGTCATTTCTTCTTCAGAGGGTTTAAAAGCATAGCTTTCTTCGGGCATCATTTCAGCTACTTGTGAAGTATAGGTATAGGCATTTGACCATTTTTGGGTAAAATCTTCTATAAAAGAGCTTTCTTGTGCCTCAGCAAAAGAAGCTAAAAATAGCAAAGAAATGAAAGCTGTTAATCGTATTTGTATCAGCATAAGGGTAGATTATTTAAAAGATGATTTTTATTTTTTGAAATAGCAAGGCATCACATTCACAAACATCGCCATTTTTCACAAAAAAAATAACAATTCACTTAAAATCTGTTTAGCCTATTTTTTATACCTTTGTAAAAATTAATCAAAATTTATATTGTCAAAGGAAAAAATGAAAAACAACATTTATATACTACTAGCTTTGCTATTCATCACTTTAAGTGATTGCCAGACAGAGACTAAAGATACAGAAACTGAGAAAGAAACTACACTCGAAAATGGACTTTGGCGAGGTGTTTTGAATTTACAAGGACAGGAAGCTCCTTTTCAATTTGAACTGACTAATGAGGGAGGAGATAGCCTGATTGTTCATCTCATCAATGGTACAGAAAGACTCAGAATGGATGAAGTCAGAAAGACCAAAGATTCTCTCATTATTACACTGCATATCTTTGATGCTGTGCTGGCTACCAAAATCGTGAGCGAAACAGAGCTAGAAGGTAAATGGATTAAATATGGTTATGATAAGCCTTATGAAGTTCCTTTCAACGCCCAATTTGACAAATCCTATAGATTTGAACCTGCTGAAGAAATCTCTAAAAGTGATTTTTCAGGGAAATGGGAAGTGAATTTTACAGAAGAATCGGGAGAGAGTTATCCAGCCATTGGTATATTCGAGCAAAAAGGTGATAAAATCACAGGTACATTTTTGACCAATACAGGTGATTATCGTTTTTTAGAGGGCAATGTCTCAGAAGATACTTTACAAGTTACAGCCTTTGATGGTGGACATGGATTTTTGTTTAAAGCTTATCTAAAAGGAGATACACTACAAGGCACATTCTGGGCAGGAGCAACAAGCAAAGAGACATTTAGTGGTATCAGAAATGAGGCAGCAGTACTAAGTAATCCAGATAATCTTACCTTTTTGAAAGAAGGATATTCAGGGGTGAATTTTGCCTTTTCTAATTCTAATGGAGATACTTTAAGATTCCCTTCAGATGCTTACAAAGGCAAAGTAGTGATTATTCAGATTATGGGTACTTGGTGTCCCAACTGTATGGATGAAACTAATTTTTACCTGCCATTTTACAAAGAAAATCATGACAAAGGCTTAGAAATCATCGCACTTGCCTATGAGCGAAGCCCTGATTTTAAAGAAGCTGCCAAGCGAGTCAAAAAAATGATTGACCGATATGATATGCCTTATGAAGTTTTAGTAGCGGGTATCAATGACAAAGCCGAAGCCTCCAAAACTTTGCCTATGCTCAACAAAGTAATCTCCTATCCTACTACTATTTTTATAGACCGAAAAGGCAAGGTACGTAAGATACACACGGGTTTTACAGGTCCAGGTACAGGGGTATATTATGAGAAATTTACCAATGAGTTTTATC
>JBBRUH010000499.1:0-3882 GCA_038248005.1 Cytophagales bacterium
ATGATGGATAGCTCTAGTTCCTTGAAAGATTTTTCAATGGATCGTAAAAAGTACGTAAAAAAGTACCTACTAAATGAGCCTGTAGAGGATAAGGATACTCAGGCTGCTACTATGGGAAGACTTGTTGAATGTCTATTGTGGCAACCAGAGCGCTTTGATGAGCTCTTTTATATGTCTTCCTGTATAGGAACACCCACGGGACTAATGTTAGCCTTTGTAGAAGCTCTATACGTAGCTACAAGGGATGCTACTAATGAGCAGGGAGAAGTTACCAGAACATTTGAAGACATTTCAAATGATGCATACAGAGAGAGTGGATTTAAAATTAAATATGAAGCAGTAATTACAAAATTTGTAGGAAGTGATGCAGAAATCTACTACAATGAGATTAGAATGGTTAGATCAAAAGGACTTTCTGTTATTACTACACAAGATGTATCTAATGGAGAAAGAATTGTTGAGGAGCTTAAAACTAATCCTGTAACTAAAGGAATTCTTAGTTTAGTAAATAGTCAAAGATATACCATTCTTATACAACATCAGGTAGAGGGATATTCTGTTGAAGGCCATTTATTTAAAAGTATGATGGACTTTGTTGTAGTGGATCATTTAGATAGGACTCTTCAGATTTATGATCTTAAATGCGTTTGGGCTGTAGAGGCGTTCTTTAAAGAGTACTACCTTTATAGAAGAGCCTATATTCAAGCTTATCTCTATTACAAAGCAGGGGTTCATATGACTTATACTCAGAAAGAAATTGCAGGATATACAGTTCTTCTTCCCAGGTTCATTGTTTGTGACAGCACTAATTATTATAATCCTCTTATCTATACATTAGATGGAAGAGATATGGATGATGCTTATCAAGGATTTGATAATAATGGTCATAAGTATCCTGGAGTAAGGAGTCTAATTAAAGAACTTTGTTGGGCTATAGATAACAATACTTGGAATATTAGCTACAAGAATAGTTTAAGTGATGGTGTAATAAATATTAAATCTTAATATGGAAATAGAAAAAAACATTACGAGTATCTTCATGGTGCCCACCTTAAAAATTCCTAAGGATACGTTATTAGATAACGGGTTTATAAATGGTTATGTGAGGGATTTAAACAGAGAGACCGAAGAAAAGGACTATATTTATATTCTCTTTAAACCTGAGAATATTGATAAATTTAGGGAATTCTTAGATGATGAGTATGAACGAACCAAATCTATCATAGAAGACTACGATTATAAAGGTGGTTTTGTAGTTGTTGTTTATAAGCTTACTCCTGGGTTTGAGAAAGACTTCGATTTAGTTAGAGAAGGTAAGTATTCTAAAACTTCTGAAAATTTTCAATTACTTTTCACAAAAGTATTAAAGCTTATTAAGAATGGATTACATAGGGATGAGTTATCTTTGCAATACCGTATTTTTAATAAAACACAGGATATGGTAGATTTTTGGGAAGAAAAATTTGGGATACATATGCATAAAAACTCAGAGGTGTGGACTGGCTTCATAGAGAAAAATGAAGTCTTAGATATAGAGAAAGTAAAAGAAGAAATTAATAAAAAAGTTAATGTATGAGAGGAGCAGAGTTATTAAAAGAGTATCCTAAAGCATCAGATACTATTAGAAAGTGGTTTATAGATAAAATGCTTGAATCTTTAAAAGATTCTGAACTTGTAGGAGATTTTAAAGAATATCTTGATTTAGAGTGGATGAATGGAGAGAGAGTCTCTTCAGTAATTGATTCTAGTCCTAGATCTTTATTTGATTTCTTTGATAAAAATCATATATATATTCTTATTGGAATACATGAAGACACGTCTGATTTTCTTCCTCAATTTGAGTATAAAATAGGAGATCAGTCTGGTCTATGGTATTCCTGTAGAAAAGATGCGGAGAAAGATGCTATTGAAGAAGCTTTTAGACAATTAGAAGAACAATTATGAAGACAATAGAAGAATTTAACGAAAAATATCTTCCTTATATAGAAGGAGGTCAGGGATTAATAAGCTATATGGGAGCCCCTTCTATTCTTAATTACTTAGATGAAGTGTTTACTGATCTGGTTCAAATTCCTGGTTTTAAGTATTCCAATATTATAACAAGAGGAGGAACTGCTAGGTTTATTAATAATCTAGCTGAAATACTACCTTGTGTTGGAAGAACCATGGATCATGAAATAGAAGAGAGATTAAACTTTCTACTTACTATAGAGAGAGAGATTACCAAAAGATCCGAATATGCCAAGACCATGGATAAAGAAAGTCCCATATCCTGAAAAAAAGTATAGAACATATTTAGCCTTTCTTAAAACTCCAGTTAGTACTGCACCTATATGTATGGATACCACTCTAATGTTAGCTCTGGAGGATTATTTTAAAAAAGTAAAAAATCCGAGAGATTCCTTTGGAGCACAAGAGAAGTATCGTGTACAGGTATTATTAAGTGAGGTTTATAAGAGAATTAAGAAATGAGTTTTGTTTTGCGTTTGTGTGTGTGTGTTGAGGACCCCTGTGTAAAAGCAGGGGTTTTCTCACTTATTTATAATTAAATTAGTTATAAATGTAGAAGAAAATCATTAAATTTGTTAAAAATCATAGATAATGGCAAAGAAAAAAGAAGAAGATATAGAAGGAAAAAGTAAGATCCAACTTGCTATGGAGAAACTAAATAAGACTTATGGAATAGGTACTGTTCTCACTCTAGATGGAAAGACTTCAGGAGCTTATGATGTTATTAGTTCAGGTTCTATTGCTTTTGATTACATCACTCTTGGTATTGGTGGATTTGCAAAAGGAAAGATGTATGAACTTATGGGATGGGAGGGAGTTGGAAAAAGTACAATATGTGGACATGCAGTGGCAGAATGTCAAAAGAGGGGAGGAGTTGCTTATTACATTGATGGAGAACACGCCTTAGATAAACCTTACTTTCAAGCTCTTGGTGTTGATACCACTAAAATGCTCATCTCTCAACCCTCCTCTGGTGAAGAGGGTTTCAATATAGCCATAGACATGATTAATACAGGAGAGATAGATCTTGTTATTATTGATAGTGACAGTTCACTTATTCCTAAAAAAGTTGTAGAAGGTGCTGTAGGAGATAGCTCTATTGGAAAAAAGGCTGTTTTAAACAGTAATGCCTACCCAAAACTTAAGAATGCTCTAGTTACTAATAAAGTATGTGTTATTGTAGTATCTCAATATAGGGAGAAAATTGGTATAATGTTCGGGAGTCCAACAACAACTCAGGGAGGTCATGCTCTTAAATTCTATAGTGATTGTAGAGTGGAGATATCCAGAACTCTTGCAAAAGAGGGAGATGAAATTTATGGAGCTATTACTAAGGTAAAATCTGTAAAGAATAAAATGAGTTCTCCTTATAGAAAGAGTGAGTTCGAGATAATTTATGGACAGGGTATTGATGTTTATAGAGAATTAGCAGATCTTGGTGTTGAATTTGAAGTAATTAATAAGGCAGGTTCTTGGTTTTCCTATGGAGACACTAAAATTGGACAGGGAATTAATGGTGTTACTTCTTTATTAAGAGATAATCCTGAGCTATTTGATGAGATAAGAGAGAAAATCATTTGTGTACTCAAAGCTGACAATCCTCCTGTAGTAATAGATAATAACCAGGAAGAAGTATGAGATACATTATCGGGGTAGACACAACAAGTGAGGATCTACATGTATTCTGTGTAATACAAGAGAATAATGATGGTACTAAAGAGATTACAGTTCTTGGAGAAGCTCGCCCAGAAGATTTTTCTAAATTATTGGAAGAGACTAAAAAGTTATATTCTGACTATATAGAGATTAAAGAATCTAATGGTGAAATATATCGTCATTCATATCAGGCAATGAAGTTTGATTGCAAAGTAC
>JBBRUH010000500.1:0-3875 GCA_038248005.1 Cytophagales bacterium
TTTATCTGCAGGTAACTCTATCTCAGAAAACACCATTCCAAAGCCTAAATTAGGTTTTTGGGATATTTGGAATATGAATTTTGGTTTTTTAGGCATTCAGTTTGGTTTCGCCTTACAAAATGCGAACGTAAGTCGTATTTTTCAGACATTGGGTGCAGAGGTCGATGAGATAGCCATTCTCTGGATTGCAGCCCCTGCTACTGGCCTCTTTGTGCAGCCTATCATCGGGTATCTTAGTGATCATACGTGGTCACCTCGCTGGGGCAGACGAAGACCTTTTTTTCTGATAGGTGCTATCTTAGCTTCTATTGCACTCGTTATTATGCCTAACTCCAGTGCTCTCTGGATGGCAGCAGGAATGCTCTGGATTTTGGATGCTTCTATCAATATCTCTATGGAACCTTTCAGGGCTTTAATAGGGGATATGATGCCCGAATCACAACGTACTATAGGCTTTGCTACGCAGAGTTTTTTCATAGGTCTAGGGGCGATTGTTGCCTCAGCCTTGCCTTATATACTTACCAATTTTTTAGGCTTCAGCAACTCTGCTCCACAAGGACAGATTCCTGATACAGTGATTTGGTCTTTTTATCTAGGAAGTGCTGTCTTCTTTTCAGCAGTGATGTGGACTGTTTTTAATACCAAAGAATACTCTCCCGAAGAGTTAGCTAAGTATCATGGTGAAGAAGAGACTGATATTAAAGAAGGAAAAAATAGTTTTGGTGAGATTATCTCAGAAATCACAAGAGATATAATGAAAATGCCTAAGACCATGGCTCAATTAGCAATAGTTCAGTTTTTCTCTTGGTTGGCACTGTTTGCTATGTGGATTTATACTACTTCTGCTGTTACACAACATATTTATGGCACGGTAGATACTACCTCTGTAGCCTACAATCAAGGAGCTGACTGGGTCGGGATTATGTTTGCTACTTATAATGGACTTTCAGCCGTCTTTGCATTTTTATTTCCCCCATTTGCCAATGCTACTAGTCGCAAGACAGCTCACATGGTAGGGCTAACCTTAGGAGGTCTGGGCTTAATTTCTATTTATTTTATGCCTACTCCTGAGACGTTGTTACTCTCTATGATAGGGGTGGGCTTTGCTTGGGCAAGTATCCTGACTATGCCTTATGCTATCTTAGCAGGTTGTTTACCTGCCAATAAGATGGGCTTTTATATGGGAGTATTTAACTTTTTCATTGTACTACCTCAGATTGTAGCTGCTACTTTTTTAGGATGGATTACAAGTGCTTTCTTCGGAGGACAAGCGGTTTACACATTAATGTTTGGAGGATTTTGTATGATTATCGCAGCCGCACTAGTCGTTTTTGTAGATGATGATACTGCTTAAATGAAGGGATGAGGGGTTAATTTATTGAGGGAATGAAGGGTAAAAGCTCAATGACTCAATAGAGTTGTTACACACTGGTTATCAACACTTTACTTTTTTTATAACCATATAGGTACATAGAAAACATAGGGAATTGCTTACGAAAAGCTCCTGTATTAGGCAACAAAGCTTATCATTCTAAGATTCTCAAATTAAAAAGTAACAACTCTAATGACTAATGACTCAATAACTCAATGACCTAATTTCTCAACCCAAAATCTAATCTTCAAAGTCTAGTTTAAAACGGCTCAAATCAGGTGGAAAAGGGCGAGAGCGTTTCTTTTCTTCATCCATAATGAGTTTGCCTAGCTTTGTAAAAAATGGAAAGCCTATTTTATCATACTCATATTTACTGTCATTGAGGGTTTCGTTTTCATTGACATAAATCACAGCACTAAGCATAAACTCTACTTTTGCATCAAAATCTACGATATAAGCCGTCTCTATCAGATAGCCATACGCCAAGCCCACTTTATTAAAGACACGTACATTAGAGGGTATTTTATTTTTATCACTTCCAAAAATCCAGTATTTAGCATAGCCATCATAGTATTCTTTGTCATCATAATCTGGATACTTGCTTTCACGAGGAAGCTGTGCCATACAACGATACAAATAATTATAATCATCTTCTTTTAAATCAAAACGCTGTTTAGGCTCTACAGAGGTTGGAAAAATAACTGCTTTTAAGACATTGTGCATAGTCTCTAGTGATAAATAATTATGCTCACTAAAATCAAAAGGTTCATCAATTATTTTATCTTCTTTGCTATCATAATAAGCTCTGCCTTTAAGTGGGTTGGTGTTAGGAAAAGGGAAAACTTTTTGAGCAGTTTGTTCGGCTTGTCTATAGACTAGTGTACTGTCCTTATAAAATTGAATAGGGTTAGTGTATTTATTATCTGCAAACTGAAATTTAGAGCTTGCCAGACGGCGAATGATTCTGGCATCAGTATAGCCTTTTTGATGTAGAGAGTTATTTAAGTAATCTGCTCCCAAAAACTCAAAAACTCTGTTAAAAGCTTCATTGTCACTGATTAAAAATATTTTTTTGATATAATGTGCAAGGCTAGGCAAACCAGAAACGGACGTGCTATCTTTTTCGGTCTTAGACTGTGGTGCCCTTGCAGAGTCAGTAATCATAGTGCTGTACTTGTCTAGCCCTTCCTTACTAAGTTGATTTAGCTTTTCTAATGCCAATACAGCCGCAGGAAACTTGACAGTGCTTGCAGGATAAAAATAAGCATCTTTATTTGCATTAAATGAAATAGTCTTAAAAGATGGGTTATTTTGTGCATCTCTATCTATCTGAGTGTAGAGGACTTGTATTTCATATTTTTTGATGTCCTTAGATACTTCTGGAAAATCTTTGGGATGAGTTAGGATAAGATTCTCAATATAATTATCACTCATAGTTTTGGATGTACAAGCAGCCAATAATAAAATAAATAATAAATAACTTTTGTGCATTGTTGTATTGTAAAGTAAGATTTAGCTTCGCAAATAAACTGAAATAATAGATAATTACCAAAAACGAATCTAAATCACGCCATTATTAATTGATGTATTGACAAGGAGTTTACCATAAATTGATAAAAGTTAAACAATAATTAAAATAAAAAATAAACTAAAAAAGACTGGTAAATCTGTTCACTGAAGGCTTTGAAAGCTTTTTTAAAGGTTTAAAGTTATATATTGACTCTTTATCACTGTTACTGTAATATAGTTTAATGTTAAATTAATAAAAAAATATCCCTCCCATTTGGAATTTTGTTTAATGTTGTGTAGTTTTGGTTAAACAAAATTAATCAATAATATTATGGGTACATTAGAATCTAGCTCTATAGATGATTTATCACAATCTTTAAGACCTTTTGCTTTAAAACTCACAAAGGATACTGAAGAAGCCAATGATTTGTTGCAAGAAACACTTTTGAAAGCTTTTAACAATAGAGATAAGTTTACTGAAGGCACTAACTTAAAGGCCTGGCTTTATACTATTATGAAAAACACTTTCATCACAAATTACCAACGTTCAGCACGTCGCAACACATTTATTGATACTACTGATAATCTTCATTACATTAATTCAAGTAGTAGTTCTACAGAAAATGATGCCTATGCTACTTTTACTCGTCAAGACATTAATCAGGCACTCGGGCGTTTAGACGAGGCTTATAAAACTCCATTTATCTTACATTTTAGAGGATTCAAATACCATGAGATAGCTGAACGCCTTCAAATTCCAATTGGAACAGTTAAAAACAGAATCCATATTGCTCGCAAAGAACTCAAAGAAGAACTTAAGCAATATGCTTATAATTAGTTTTTAATTTATTTTTTGGCTCTTACCTAGTATTGAACTGGTAAAAATATTTTTCAAACTCAACAAATTTTATTCTGAAAAAGTATTGTTTCTTTTGTAGTATGTAGTTTTAAAATTTTATTCTGCGAAAAAGAAGAATATTATTTTTATCAAAAA
>JBBRUH010000501.1:0-3874 GCA_038248005.1 Cytophagales bacterium
ATAGAGAACATCTCCTTCTTGTATTTGTAAGATTCGTTTGGTATATTCTCTTGTAGAAGGGCCTTGTGAGCCTCCAATAGGTAATTTATCGCCTCTAATAAAACTCAAATGACCTTGCTGAATATAAACCAATGGACTTTTTGCACCAGCATATTCTAAGATTCCGCTTTGAGTGTCTATCACACAAATAGACATATCCATGCCATCATTATTTTGGGTTTCCTCTTGGCGAAGGACTTGCCTTACACCTCTATGCAGTGCATTGAGTATCAAATCAGGCTTCGTAATCCCTCTAAACCCTACTATTTCATTGAGTAAATCATTGCCAATCATGCTCATAAATGCTCCTGGCACACCGTGTCCTGTGCAATCTACTACCGCCACAATGATTTTATTCTCTTTTTTGATTAGCCAATAAAAATCACCTGATACGATGTCTTTGGGCTTAAAAAGCACAAATGAATGAGGTAAAATAGTCTTAATTTCTTCTGGCTGAGGAAGCATGGCATTCTGGATGCGTTGAGCATAATTGATACTGCTGATGACCTCTTGATTCTTAGTTTTGAGCTCATCGAGTGTTTCGGTAAGTTCTTCACTTTTTTGTGCTAGGGAATCTCTTTGTTTTCCAATCTCGTGATTTTTAGTAATAATTTCTTCGTTCTGATTTTCCAATAATTCATTTTTAGAAGATATTTCTTGCGTTCTTTGAGTTACTTTTTCTTCTAATAATTTATTTTGGTTAGAAATGAGTGATTCTTTTTCTTGAAGAGCAGAAATGGTCTCTGTTTGTGCTTCTTGTTTCTCTTTTTCAGCTATGTTTACCCTGTCTGCTAGACCCAAAGATAGGAGTAATGCCTCTAAGACCGAGCCTAGCTTGACTGCAGAGGTGGTAAATAAATTATTGGGGATAATACCCAAATTACGAAATGTATAAATCAATATTCCTGCAAACAAAGCTGTAAAAGCCAAGGTATAAAAACGGGCTGGACGGAAGCCTTTTCTCCAGATATAAATACCCGTAGGAAAAAGCACAAAAACAATAGAGAGTGCCAAGATAGAAGAAAGGAGAGGTAAAAAATTTAATAAATAAGGTATATAGATAGAAAGCAATGTGCCTCCCATCACCAATATAGAAACTATATCAATGATTAAGATAGGAATAAGAACCTTGGGAGCATAATGCTTAACTCTTAAAAAATCTTTGGCAAATTGATTACCAAAATAAACAGAGAACCCCACCCAAAAAAGGTTAATAAGATTAGCTATATGTATCCAAGCACTAGGGAAAAACTCATGAAGATTACCAGAAAGTGCTAATTGCAATAAAAGCGATGCACTCATACATAGAATATAATAAAGGTAAGAGTTTTTGCGTAGGCTAATGTATAAGAATAAATTATAAAAAATCATTGCCAAGAAAAACCCTACATAAAGTCCCAAAAAAGTATTCTGTTGCCGAGAAGTCTCTAAAAAGCTTTTTTCACTGAATACATTAATGGGTAACTGCTTGGAACTCTTACCCCTACAATTGAGATAGACAGTCAGGGTCTCACCATACTCTACTGGCAATTCAAATAAAAAAGTAGGGTCATTAATTTCACGACTATTAAAGGGTAATATACCACCAGTATGTATTATTTTGATTATCTTACCTTTTTTGAGAGCGTAGAAACTCACTGAATCTGCCAGAGGGTGAGCAAACTGGATCAGATGTGTTTGATTAATTTTGCTGGTATCTTTAAATACTAATTTAAGCCAAAAACTTGATTTGCTATAGCCATAGTTGAGAACTTCTTGTTTACTTGCTTGGAATTGTGCCTGAATGGATTCAGATAAAATATCTTGAAAAGTAAGATTTCCCTGTGGGTTTTCGAGTACAAGGGTATTTAATCCTGTCTTATAAATAGCTTGATTTTGAGTAAGATAGATAGGTTTTTGAGCCATTATCTCTAATGGGAGCAAGCAAATTAGTAAAGTAAATACATACCAAGTATAAAGTTTCACAGGGGTTTTAATTAAAATTTCATGCAGATATATGATTCATATACTCAAATATCAATCTTAAATAGAGAAATAAATTTATTTTAAAATACATTTCTTGTTTATTTTGCAACACAAATGGAAAAAGAAATATTATATACACTTGCCCTACATCTTATGGAAGGCATCGGAGGGGTCAAAGCCCGACAATTAATTAGCTATTGTGGTTCTTCACAAGCTGTATTTCAGCTACCAAAAGCTAAATTACTAAAAATCCCACAAATAGGAGAAAAAATAGCCTCTGCTTTACAAGAAAGTAGTTTACTGCGTGAAGCTGAACAAGAGTTAGAAAAAGCTCAAAAAAATGATGTACAAGTTCTAAGTTATCATCAACCTAAATATCCACAAAGACTAAAGCAAACTTATGATGCTCCACTCGTATTGTTTAGCAAAGGTAATACCGATTTTAACTTGGCAAAGAGCGTAGCAATCGTAGGTACTCGTGAAGCTACAGAATATGGCAAGGCAATCACTGAAGAAATAGTAGGAAATCTACAAAAACATCAGCCCATTATAGTGAGTGGCTTGGCCTACGGAATAGATATAGCTGCACACAGGGCTTGTCTTAAATTTAATATTCCTACAGTGGGAGTGATGGCAAGTGGTGTAGATAATATCTACCCTTCTGTCCATAAAAACACAGTTTCTCAGATGCTACAGCAAAATGGCAGTATCCTGACAGAAAATAGACTAGGTACAAAGCCTGATGCGATGCGGTTTCCAGCTCGAAACCGTGTGATAGCAGGGATGGCAGATGTAATTATAGTGGTAGAAGCTAAATCAAAAGGGGGAGCTTTGATTACGGCAGACATTGCCAATGATTATAATAGAGAAGTCATGGCAGTTCCTGGTAATCTACACAAAAGCTCTTCTGAAGGATGTAATAACTTGATAAAGGCACACAAAGCACATTTATTTACTGATATTAGCGATTTAGAAAACTTACTTAACTGGTCTGAGAATGCTACAACTATCCCTGCCAAGCAAGTAAGTCTTAATTTTGATAAATCTTCTCTTAGTGTTACTGAGCAAAAAATAATAGCTACCCTTGAGAGTCAATCTAAGCAGGCTTATCCTATTGACGAACTAAGTTGGCTTACACAGGTATCTATTCAGGAGATAAATTCGGCGGTGCTTAATTTAGAACTTTTAGGGTTAATCAAATCTTTACCAGGTAAGAAATATAGCCTTTTTTAAATCATGGCAAATAATTACTATCAAATATTAGGTGTTTCGCAGAGTGCTTCTTTGCAAGAAATCAAGACGGCTTACAAAAGTCTAGCGATGAAATATCATCCTGACCGAAATCCAGATAACCCTCAGGCAGAAGAGCAGTTTAAGAAAATCAATGAAATTTATCAGACACTTTCTGATGAATATAAGCGTATGACTTATGATTATCTTTTACTATACCAAAGCCAAAATAGTATTCAGTTTACCAATCCACAAAGTACTGCTCAGCCCTATTCTACACCCTATAATCCTGCTTACCAGAATAGTTATTCTGCCCAAAATAATGATGAGCCTGCACAAGATATTTCTATAAATACTAAAAGAAATATCTTGATTTTTACATTTGTATCTCTTATTCTGATATGCATTAGTGCTGTATTGCTTTATAGAATATCAAAACAAATGCACGAAAAGAGAGTATTAAACCAAGCACAGCAATATCTTGAAGAAGGTGATAAACTCAAAGCACTAAAAAATCTAAATGAGATTCTCTCGCAAAAGCCTAACCAACAATTACCTTTAAAGATGAGGGCATCTATTCATTTAGAATATCAAAATTACTGGCAAGCCATTGAAGATTATACCCGTCTGATAGATACAC
>JBBRUH010000502.1:0-3871 GCA_038248005.1 Cytophagales bacterium
AAGGCAGGAGAATCAAAAGAGGTTTGTTCAAAACTGCCAAAGGATTTCTAATTAATGCAGATGTAAATGCTAGTTACAACATTATTAAAAAAGTAGCTCCAAAGATTTTCAATGGAGTAGAGGCTGTCGTAGTCCAGCCATATAGATATTTTTCTATAAAATAAATGACTATTACTACATAAAGCATGAGCTACATCACAGATAAAATAAGAAGTGAAGTAGCATTAAGGGCTAAATATTGTTGTGAATATTGCCTTATTTATGAAGAAGATATGTTTTTGGCTTTTGAAGTGGATCATATCATTGCAAAAAAACACGGAGGAGGAAATGAAATAGAGAATTTAGCATTTTGCTGTCCTCACTGTAATCAACATAAAGGGTCTGATATAGCTACTTTTCTTGTAGATTATGAAGATATTATCCCTTTATTTAACCTTCGAAAGCAAAAGTGGAGTGAACATTTTAGTAGCTCTCATGGTGAGATTATCGCACTCTCAAAAATAGGACAAGCAACTATAAAACTTCTTAAAATGAATCAACCTGATTTATTAATCATAAGACAAATACTAGAAGATGCTGGACGCTATCCTCCTTTATTTGAAACTGAAATATGAAACTGAAACTGTTATTTGAAATTGAAATATGAAACTAAACTATAAAAAATACGGAACAGAAGGACAAATCTTAGTCATTCTGCATGGACTATTTGGTTCAACTGATAATTGGATGTCTATTGCTAAGAAACTAGAAGACAAATATCAAATTTACGCACTAGATTTACGCAATCATGGTCAATCTCCTTGGAGCGATGACTGGGATTATGAAGTGATGAGTGAAGACATCGAAGAATTCGTAACAGAACATCAAATCAGTGATTTTATGCTATTAGGACATTCTTTGGGTGGAAAAGTAGCGATGCACTATGCCTGTAAATACGGAGCAGAGCATGATTTGCAAAAACTCATCATTGTAGATATTTCTCCTAGAGCTTATTCCATACACCACGACCAGATTTTGAAAGCACTGACAGGGCTAGATTTAAGCCAACTCACCTCACGCAAAGAGGCAGACGAAGCCCTTAAAACAGCGTTGCCAGAACTGGGAGTACGTCAGTTTTTACTCAAGAACCTCCAACGCAATGAGGATAATACCTTCTCTTGGCAAATCAACTTAGATATTATTAACCAAAAAATAGCCAATGTAGGAGATGCTTTGCCAACAAATTACACTTTTGGAGATACTACTTTATTCATCAAAGGAGAAAACTCTGATTACATTCACTCAGACGAACTGAGCAATTTGCAAAAACACTTTCCAAAAGCTTCCCTTCAAACCATAGCAAAAGCAGGGCATTGGGTACATGCCGAAAAGCAGACGGCGTTTTTGAGTGTGTTAGAGAGTTTTTTGGATAATTAAATTTGATTGAGCTCAACTACAATCTGAGAATGAAATTTTATCTTATTAAAAATTTTCACTAATTTAGCATTTGCTTAAATTTTTAGCAAAAAACCATAGCAAAATAACCGTATTTTTAAGCCATAAGCAAAATAGCTTTCATGAAAAATCAAGATAATACCCAAAGTACCAGTACTATTAGCAAAGTCTATGAAAATTGGTTTTTGGATTATGCCTCTTATGTAATCTTAGAACGAGCTGTCCCATATATTAATGACGGTCTCAAGCCTGTTCAACGCCGTATTTTGCACGCAATGCGAAGTATGGATGATGGTCGCTTTCACAAAGTAGCCAATGTGATAGGGCAATCCATGCAATTTCACCCACATGGAGATGCTTCCATTGGAGATGCCCTCGTCAATATAGGTCAGAAAGATTTACTCATAGAGACACAAGGAAACTGGGGCGATATTAGAACAGGGGACAGTGCCGCAGCTCCAAGATACATAGAAGCCCGCCTTTCTAAATTTGCACTTGAAGTCGTTTTTAACCCACAGACTACACAGTGGCAAAAATCTTATGATGGGCGTAAAAAAGAACCTGTTACGCTTCCTGCCAAATTTCCATTGCTTTTGGCACAAGGCACAGAAGGAATAGCTGTAGGCTTGGCTACCAAGATAATGCCTCATAACTTTTGTGAGATTTTAGTAGCTTCCATTGCTGTTTTGCAAGATGAGCAAATCAATATTTATCCTGATTTTTTGACGGGAGGAATGATAGATGTGAGCAACTACAAAGGAGGAATGAGGGGAGGCAAAATCCGTGTACGTTCTAATATAGAGATCAGAAACCGTAAATTGCTTGCGGTTGTAGATATTCCCTATGGAACTACCACTGTCGGTTTGATAGATTCTATCCTCAAAGCCAATGATGCAGGAAAAATCAAAATCAAGAAAGTAATAGACAATACTGCCAAAGATGTAGAGATATTAGTAGAACTGCACCCTGGCATAGAGCCTGAGGCGACTATAGATGCTTTATATGCTTTCACCAACTGTGAAATGAGTATCTCGCCCAATACCTGTGTGATTATAGAGGATAAACCTCACTTTTTAGATGTCAATGAATTACTCAAAATCTCTACGCTTCGCACCAAAGAACTGCTAAGACAAGAGCTAGAAATCCGTAAGCATGAATTACTAGAAAAACTCTTATATGGTTCATTAGAGAGAATATTTATCGAAAATAGAATCTACAGAGACATAGAAGAATGTACGACTTGGGAAGATGTCCTTGCGACTATAGACAAAGGCTTAGACCCTTACAAAAAAGAATTTTACCGAGAAATCACTACAGAAGATATTTTACGCCTGACTGAGATAAAAATCAAAAGAATCTCTAAATATGATTCATTTAAGGCAGATGAAATTGTCAAAAGCTTAGAAAAAGAACTGACAGAAGTAGAAAAAAACCTAAGAAACCTCAATAAGTATGCAATTCGTTTCTTTGAAAACTTACTCAAAAAATACGGACAAGGAAGAGAACGTCGTACTGAAATCTCTGAGTTTGATACCATCAGAGCCTCCGAAGTAGCCATCAATAATGTAAAATTATATGTAGAGCGTACACAAGGTTTTATGGGCTATGGGCTTAAAAAAGAAGAAGAAATTTGTGAATGTTCTGATATAGATGATGTCATCGCTTTTACAGAAGATGGGAAGTATTACATCAAAAAAATAGACGAAAAAGTCTATGTAGGTAAAGACATTATTCACATCGGAATATTTAATGAAAGTGCCAAAAATCATACTTACAATGTGGTTTACCGTGATGGAGACACAGGTACTGCCTATGTCAAGCGTTTTAAAGTAGATGCTGTTATCAGAGATAAAGAGTACGATTTGACCAAAGGTTCACCCAAATCTAAGATACTTTACTTTAGTGTAAATGCAGAAGAAGAAACAGAAATCCTTACTGTTAAACTATCCTCTAACTGCAAGGCAAAGAATAAGACTTTTGAATATAATTTTGGAGATATAGAAATCAAAGGCAAGACCGCACAAGGCAATATCTTGACAAAGTATCCTGTCCGTAAAGTAGATTTTAATAAAAAAGCTACCAAAGCAACAGGCACTAACCCAGAACTTTTTCAGAAGGGTTAGTAGTGAGTTTAATCTTTTGGCTGTTTCTTGTATCTTTACTGTCGCCGTTGCCTGTGTCCTCACAGGCAACTTTGTTCCGTGGTTTGTGTCTTCACGAAGCACTACTACTAAAAAACTTAATCACCTTAATTCCTTAACGGTTTAAAAACACAGACAGTCTTTTCCGTGGTTCGTGTCTTCACGAAGCACTACTACTGAAAAACTTAATCACCTTAATTCCTTAATGGTTTAAAAATTTTAGCCGTTGCCTGTGTCCAAAAATCCGTGGTTCGTGTCTTCACGAAGCACTACTACTGAAAAACTTAATCACCTTA
>JBBRUH010000503.1:0-3855 GCA_038248005.1 Cytophagales bacterium
GGCATAGACACCTATGACATTTTTGGCTTCAAAGTATTCTAAGTAATGCTCTGTATCACCAAAATAAACCAAATAACCACCCTTAGACAAAAAGGCTACTTTATCCGCACTATCTAGGTCATCAGGCTTGTGCGTAACCATCAGAATGGTAGTGCCTGACTCTGCCAGCCTCTTGAGAATCTTTAAAAATTCTTCAATCGTCTCAGGGTCAAGAGGGCTAGTAGGCTCATCCAAAAATAAGATAGAAGGGTCAGAGAGTAATTCTACAGCAATAGATACTCGTTTTCGTTGCCCGCCAGAGAGGTCTTTCACGAGTGAATCTTTGGTGTGGGCAATGCCTAGTTTGCTTAAAATTTCACTGATTTTTTGGTCTATTTCCTGTCTGCTTACATCCGAAGCCAGTCTCAGGCGAGCTGCAAAATAAAGTGAATCATAGACACTTAGCTGTTTATGGACAATATCATCTTGTGGTACATAGCCTATGTCTTGTTTTAAGAGTTTGTAATCCGCATAAAAGTCTCGTCCATGTACATAGACTTTCCCACTGTTAGCAGGAACATCTCCATTAAGTGCTTTGAGGAGCGTAGATTTACCACTTCCCGAAGGGCCCATAATGGCTACGACTTCCCCTGTTTTTATTTTTAAATTGATATTACGCAGAATTGGGGTTCTTTTGTCTGCTTTACCGATGGTTCGGTTCAGTTTTTCTACTAAGATGACCGTTTCTTCTTCTCTAACCTCGGCTTGGGCATCTATAGATTTATTTAATCTAAATTCATATTTACCTATCTGTATCGTATCTTGTAGGCTTACCAAAGTAGGACTAGAAATCTGCGTTCCATTGACAAAAGTGCCATTTTTAGAGCCTAAATCTTTTACCAAAAATTGATTTTCATCTTGGCGAGTAATTTCGGTATGTTTGCGTGAAATAGTCAGATTTGCAAGTGTAATATCACAATCCTGTCTCCCGATAGTAATGGTATTTTTTTCGTTTAAGAGTTGGTATAAAGTCTGAGTAGGGGCAATCAAATGTTCTATGGGTGTGTATGACTCATTCCCCTCAAGGCTTGCTTCGGGTTCATCTGCATTGACGATGAGCCAGTAATCAGGGTTGTTTTTTTGAAAAGTGATCACATCTCCTCTTCTTAAATCTGACTCATTGATTTTGACTCCATTGAGAAAAGTCCCATTGGTACTCTGAGCATCTATTAGCTTCAAAATACCACTCTCTAAATGCTCTATGTAGGCATGTGTGCGGCTAATCCCCTGAGAATCAATCTCAATACTTGCTTTAAAGCCTTTTCGCCCAATACTTATTTTGGACTGACCAGAGGAAATTTCAAAGCTCTGTGGCTCTAAATGTAAGTGTTTGAGTACAAAATAAATAGGTTTGCTTGGGGTCAATGTATCTTTATTTGAGTGCATAAACTTTCTTGATAGCCAAAGATAAAAATACAATATTAGATTCAAAAGAATGCTTCTTCTTTTATTGAAAATTTAGAGAATTAACAGTCGATGAGAGATGAGTTATAAGCTATGAATTATAAGTTCATAATAGCTTGATAATGAGTGTTTTAATAATTCTAATGAGTAGTTTATTTTTAATATTTTACTTGTTATGTAATAACGGTTTTAGCAAAAATAATACTTGTCAATATTTAATTTCCAAAAGATATTTTTATTTTTGTGAAGTAATAAAAATTAAGTAGATGATAAAAGTTAGTTCGCACTTTAATCTTGTTATAAAAAACTGACTGTCAGAATTTTACTAAAATAACTCATCATTCAACCCTAATATTTTGACCAATGAAAAGAATACGCATTGCTATTGCAGATAATCACCCTCTTTTTAGGAGAGGACTGATGATGGTTCTTAAAAATGTGCCACAACTAGAGGTAGTTGCCTAAGCAGGAAATGGCATAGAACTTCTCGAGGTAATAAAATCAAGTAAGCCTGATGTAGTGTTATTAGACCTCAATATGCCTAAAATGGATGGTTCTGAGGTGATGCAACGCATCAAGAAGAACAATATTGATGTCAAGATTATAGTCATCTCCATGCATGATGGGGAAGAGTTTATCTTGCACAGCTCAGAACAAGGTGCAAGCGGCTATCTGCTCAAACAATCAGAACCAGATGAGATTGTCTCTTGTATAGAGTAAGTGATAGACAATGGCCATTTTTTAATGCTTATGTTACCAAGGTTATGTACAGTCGTATCAAAGAACCTAACAAAAAAATCAAATCTACTAGACTTGGAATCGAGCTTACAAAGCGTGAGATAGAAGTACTTAAATACATCTGTCACGAACTCTCCACTAAAGAAATTTCTGAAAAACTATATAGAAGTGAAAGAACTGTAGAAGGACACCGCCAAAACTTAATAGAAAAAATAGGGACTAAAAATGTAGCTGGTTTGGTAGTCTATGCTGTTCGTAATGGTTATTATAGTTAAAATATTTTATTGCTTATTCCTGTAAGATTCTGATAATTAATACTTTATGACTCAACGAATAGTTAAAGTTAAAATGAAATCTTATTATGGGTATAAATAACTCTTGATTTGATATAACTTTAAACCCAAATTAAATCAAATAAAATGGCTGGATTCTTATACAAATTACTTTTTGGATTTATTTATCTTGTATCCCTATTACCTTTTTGGGTTTTGCATGGTTTGTCTAATTTTTTGTTTTTGATAGTCTATTATGGTGTGGGTTATCGCAAAAAAATGGTGTTTTCAAATCTTCATAAAGCCTTTCCAGAAAAATCGGAAAAAGAAATCAAGAAAATAGCCAAGGATTTTTACTTGCATTTTTGTGATTTGATTATCGAGTCTGTCAAAAGTGTGAGTATGAACCAAAAGAGTTTTATGAAGCGGTATGCTGTTAAAAATTGGGATATGCTTTTTGATAGACTTAAAAAGGGTGAAAGTCTTTTGCTTGTTTCTCCTCATTCTGGGAATTGGGAGTGGGTTTTTTCTTTAGTAGAGTTTATCCCTGGAACAATTTATGCCATTTATCAGCCACTTCGCAATAAACATTTTGACCAATACATCAGAGATACACGACAACGCTATGGAGTAATTATGATTTCGATGCGTGAAACCTTTAGGCGAATTTTAGCAGCACACGAAGAAAAAACACAAATAGTTAGCTGGTTTGCGGCTGACCAAGCCTGTAATCCTCAAAAAGCACATTGGACTACTTTCTTAAACCAAGAAACTACCTTTCATGCAGGATATGAAGATCTAGCGATTCAGACCAACCAAGCAGTCTTGTTCTTAGACATCAAAAAAATAGGGCGTAGTAAATATGAATTAGAGCTAAAAGTTATCTGTGATGACCCAAGCAAAATACAAAAAGGAGAAATTGTAGATGAATTTGCTCGGCTTACTGAGGCAAGGATTAGAGAAACACCTGCTTATTGGCTATGGTCTCATAATCGCTGGAAACACGCACCTGAAAGTAGAGTAATACGTGAAGATAGTGCTTTGTAACTTTATGAATCATAGCGAGAGATTAACGTAAATCTCTCATTATCAGATGTTTATGTACTTATAATTACTCTACGCCGTTGCCTGTGTCTGCACTATGCCCTTGCCTGTGTCTGCACTATGCCGTTGCCTGTGTCTGCACTATGCCCTTGCCTGTGTCTGCACAGGCAATTTAGGAACTTATAGTCATTTATTTCATAGAAAAATATCCACTATGCCGTTGCCTGTGTCTGCACTATGCCCTTGTCTGTGTCTGCACAGGCAATTTAGGAACTTATACTTAACTCTTTCTAAGTCTTTTTCTTCTTCTTAAATACAAAATACCAAATAGTAAGAATACCTAAAATAACGATGGCTA
>JBBRUH010000504.1:0-3842 GCA_038248005.1 Cytophagales bacterium
AAACTCCTGTATTAGGCAGCAAAGTTTATCATTCTAAGATTCTCAAATAAAAAATTAACATAAATAATTGAAAATCAAAAAGTAACAACTCTATTGAATAAAATAAATACTGTTGCAAGAGTCTTTGCTCGCACTTCAACATATTAAATCGTAATAATCTCTACTAAAAAACAAATTTACTATTTATTTTTCATAAGACGCAGATTATACACTATTCCAACCTTCTTATCCAAAATTATATGGTTATTAAGCTTGCATCATTATTACGAAATCATCAAACAAATACCTAGAATCATGAGGGCCAGGAGAAGATTCAGGGTGATACTGTACGGAGAATGCTTTTTTGCCTTTTACTTGAATGCCTTCTATGGAGTTATCATTTAAGTTGATGTGTGTGGGAGTAACTGCACTACTTTTGGCTACATCAAATTCGCTGATTCCAAAGCCGTGGTTCTGAGAAGTAATCTCACATTGACCTGTGATTAGATTTTTGATGGGGTGGTTTAATCCTCTGTGTCCATTGTGCATTTTGTAGGTAGAGATGCCTACAGCAAGTGCCAATAACTGATGCCCTAAGCAAATCCCAAACAAAGGTTTATCTGCTTTCAGAATTTCTTTGACAGTATTGATGGCATAGTCCATGGCTGAAGGGTCTCCAGGACCATTAGAGATAAAATAGCCGTGGGGCTTAAATTGCTCCATTTCTTCAAAGGAAGTCTTGGCAGAAAATACCTTGCAATAGACTCCCCTGCTGGCTAGATTCAGCAAAATATTTTGTTTTACACCTAGGTCTAAGACTGCCACACGCAAAGGACTGTCTTCTTCTCCTACAAAGTAAGGCTCAGAAGTACTTACCTTAGAGGCAAGTTCTAGCCCTTCCATAGAAGGAGTTTTGGTAAGTTTTTGTTTTAAAAATTCGATATCTGAGCTTTCGGAAGAAATCACGCCATTCATTGCTCCTTTGCTACGGATGTGCTGTACCAATGCACGTGTATCTATACCACAAATCCCTACTGTATTGGCATTTTCTAGGTAAGTCTGCAAAGAAGCATCTGCAGTAAGTCTGGAATAAGTTACAGAAAATTCATTGCAAATCATGCCACTAATCTTCACTTGTGCTGATTCATTATCAGCTCCGATAGTACCATAGTTGCCTATGTGAGCATTGGTATTGACTACAATTTGCCCAAAATAAGAAGGGTCTGTATAGATTTCTTGATAACCTGTCATGCCTGTATTGAAGCATAACTCACCACTAGTAGTTCCTATTTTGCCAAGAGATTGACCCTTGAATAAGCTACCATCTTCCAAAAGTAAAAAAGCCTCTGCCATTGATTTATTTGATTGGATAATTTAGAATACACTTCCTTTGACTCTGCAAAGTAAAGCCAATCTTAGGAAAGAAAAAAATGAGAGAGGAAGCCTCTAAGATTATAAAAACAATTTTGTTTATAAATACACTTTTAGTATTAAAATTATGGAAGCTTTTCAAAAAACCCTCATATCTATTTGGAATAGTTCTAAATAAGCCGTATTTTAGCCAACAGTTAATTCATTAATCATCCTTTAAGATGCTAAATACAGTAAAACAAACACATTGGACAGAAATATTTAGAACCCAAAAAGGGGCAGTCTATCAGTCTGACCGTGAACGGTGTCTTTGGCTTGAGTTTCGTGGGCAGAAAGAAGCCTATAAAATCAAGGATTTCAAGAAACTCAAACAGCAAATAGAAAAAATAAACCTAGCTGAAATGGCTTCTAATGCTGGTCTTGCATTTGATTTGGAGATTATCTACCCTCCTGCTCAAGAGCATTGTTGGGTGCTTACACTATGCGAGATTGTACAAATCAAAGCCTTGCTAGAAGGTGCTTGGGTGATGCTAGAACTGAATAGTATCTTGAATGAAAGACTTTATCCACTCTCAGTTTAAGGTACAGTATATCAATAGTATGTTTTTTTAGACTAATTCTATATTTATCTTCTTTAGAACAAAATCAAGAAAGATTTTGTAATCTTATTATTCAAAAGCTTTTAATACTAAATATAAATAAAATGAAAGACCTCGTAAGACTCAGAACTTCTCTTAGTGAAGAGATTGAAAATATCTTGAATGAACAAGTAAAAATGGAAGGTTCGTCTTCTTCTAAATACCTTGCTATGGCTTCTTGGTGTGGCGAACATGGTTTTGAGAAAAGTGAAGCTTTCTTTATGACTCAGTCAGATGAAGAACGCAAACACATGCTCAAAATATTCAAATACATCGCTGATGTAGGTGGCAAGTCCATCTCGCCAGAAATTGGCAATATCAATCATGAGTTTAACTCATTGCGTGAAGTATTTGAGACGGCTTTGGAGCAAGAAATTGGCGTAACTCGTTCCATTCATCGCATTGTAGAGGCTTGTCGCAAAGCCAATGACTACACTACTGAGCAATTTATTCAGTGGTTTATCCAAGAGCAAATCGAGGAAGAGTACATAGCTAGACGCATTGTAGAGCTATTTGATGTGATTGGTGAAGATACTCCAGGTGGCTTATTTATGATTGATAATGCCATTGCTCAAGTGGTATATGATACAGGTGCTGCTGCCGCAGAATAAGTTGTATGATTTTAATTTTCAAAGCCCTAAGATTTCATAAAGTCTTAGGGCTTTTTTTAGATACAAATAAGCATTTTAGTTTTACTGATGAGTGATAAGCTATCTTAGTATGACTTTGATAATCAGCTTTTATAACAAGACTAAAGTTTGATTATCTACTTAGCTACAAAATGACCAGATAAAAATCATCCTATCTTTAATCTAAAAAATCTAATAATAAAAACCTTCTTTTTGAATTTTACCCAAAAAATAGTAGTTTTGGTTAGAAACTTGTGGTTCAATAATCAGTTATGTACTTTATTAGGTTTCAAACATACTTTATCGAACAAATAGAAAGCTATTTCCTTAAAAAAAATCAATCTCAATACTGTTAAAATCACTCTCTTCCCCAGTATTTATTTGATAAAAAAAGTTGATTACTTACTAAAAAAAACCTGTTTTTGAGATTTAGACGAAAAATATAAAAAAATGAAAACCATCTCCCAAGAATTTAGTGTAGCCTTCCAATACAATACTTTTTTTACAGAAGGTCTTTTTCAAATAGAAAATCCTCTTTTTAGAGATTTTATTTCCCAAGATGGTACTATGGGTAAAAGAAAATTATTATTTGTGATAGATAGTGGAGTGCATGAGGCTCATCCAGATTTGCAGAAACAAATCGTAGAATATTGCTTCAATTATTCTGACGTACTTGACCTCCGCACTGTGCCTGTGCTAGTGCCAGGGGGCGAGGCTTCCAAAAATGATTATAGCCTTATAGAATATCTCCTAAAAGAAATAGACGAACTCGGAATTTGCAGACACTCTTACCTTGTGGGTATCGGTGGAGGTGCAGTGCTAGATATGGTAGGCTTTGCGGCTGCTATTGCTCATAGAGGTGTAAGGCATATCCGAATCCCTACTACGGTTTTATCACAAAATGACTCAGGCATAGGTGTAAAAAACAGCGTAAATTATTTCAATAAGAAAAATTTTCTGGGTACTTTTAAGCCACCTCAAGCAGTGATGAATGATGTTACTGTCTTGAATACACTTCATCCACGTGATTGGCGGGCAGGTATTTCTGAAGCCATTAAAGTAGCTTTGATTAAAGATGAGCCTTTTTTTAGGGAAATTCAAGCCAATGTAGAGCTTTATAACCAAAGAGATATTCCTGCAATGGAGTCTCTTATCTATCACTGTGCTCAGCTTCATCTGGAGCATATTGCTGGAGCTGATCCTTTTGAGATGGGTTCGGCAAGGC
>JBBRUH010000505.1:0-3837 GCA_038248005.1 Cytophagales bacterium
AAGCAGTCCATTATATCTGAATGGACTGCTTTTTTTATATTTTTGCTAAGTACATGACGAAAAATAAGTTTAGCTTTTTTGGAATACAGATGACACATATTTAGTGGATTCACACTGATTTTTATCTGTGATTCATCCGTCAAATCCGTGTTCCAATAAAATGTCATGTGTTCAGATATTTTTAAACCTTCCACCTAAATTATATACTCTTACTCTTCTTCACTCTCCACCTCATCCAAGAGATTTTAGCCTCTTCCAAGCATTTTATTCCCGACTTTTTGAGAATATCCTATTTATTTCAGATTAAAATGATTTCTAGGTTAAAATATTGCATTGTAGTAGTTCGGCATAGTTTTAGCAATTATCTGAGTTAAACATTCTGAATTGTAAATACAAATCGAGATAAATCTCCCTCCAGTATCCATAAAGTCAATCTCATAAAGAGAGTGTACTATTATTTATTTTATCAATTTCATAAGAGTATTAAGTCATAAATCTCTGATTATCTATTAGTTATAGTTTCAGTGTTATTTTTTTATTACTCTTTTCTATTCAAATTGGTAATTCAAAGATTCATTAAATGAAATTTTACAAATACTATGAGAGGATTCACAAACACACAAATACGTAATTTTCTGAGCTTCAGAAGCATAAAATCAAAGCTAATAGGTGCTTTTTCTCTTTTTTCTTTACTCGTTTTTATTATTATTTTGGGGTTTTTTTGGGTAATCTATCGCCAAAATCAATTAGATAAGATTAGTATTCAACTCCAGAATATTAGCCATCAGTTTAGCAAATTACAGCAGCAAGAAAAAAACTTCTTTTTATTTGATCAAAATAATATAGACTTCTTTACTACGGGCAACAGCAAGCATCTTAACCTCCATAAAAAATACATGCATGGAATTAAAGATGAACTGAAAGACCTTAGAAGTAATACAACTCTATCCTCCTCATCAATCAAAAAAGACCTTAGTCGTGCATTAAATAAGTTTGAAGCCTATGACTTCATATTTGACCGTCTAGTATCTCTTGTACGACATAGGGGATTCCAAAAACTGGGACTGTTAGGCGAAATAGATGACTTTGTGAATAAGATAGATCAAAATAACTTAATCAATACTCAGCCTGAATGGATTAGTCTTCGCCGTGCAGAAAAAGACTTTCACCTTCGCAAAGAGGAACAATACATCCAGCAATTTAAGCAAATGAATGATTCTCTTTTATATAAAATAGATAGTCAAGAAAATAAAACGAATGAGCAAAAAGAAGCTTCTAGACTTCTAAAACTATATAGAGTTAAGTTTTTAAGATTAGTAGAAAGCCATAAAGAAATCGGCACCACTTCCAATCAAGGTGTAACTGGGCAACTCGCAAAGTTATCACAAGAAGTAGCACAAGTAGTCAATACCGTCAATCAAAAGATAACTACACAAACTCACTCTTTCATTCTCAGTTTACGGCTTACTCTTGCTTTTGTGTTACTATTATTTATTACCATCAATATCATTTTAGGGTATTATGTAATTCATAAAATGGGTAAACCCATTAATAACCTTTCCGAATCTATTCATCAGGTAATCGAGAATGATTTTGAAGATTCTATCCAGATTTATCAGTCCCAAAGTAAAGATGAAGTAGGAGGCATCTCTAGAGATGTTGCTTGGATGGTTAATTGCGTAAGACAACGCTCCCAAGAAATCTTAAGACAAAAAGAACAAATAGACCAAGCTTACCAAAATGTAAAACTCCTGAGCGATATAGGTAGAGACATCACTGCCCAGCTTAATGTACCCGATATTGTAAAAGTAGTCTCTAACCAAGTAGGTAATTTGATGGATAGTGATTTATTTTCTATTGGACTTTATAATCAAGAAAAAAAACGATTAGATATACTCTCAGAGCAACCACATATCCAGAAACTTATCGCTACCAAAGAGTTATTAGAAGATGAGACAAGTCTCGCAGCTTATTGTTTCAAAAATAGTTGTCCTATTCTTATCAATGATTTTATGGAAGAGGCACCCCAGTACTTAAGCGAAATTCCAGAAAACCAAGAAAGACCAATAAGTCAATCATTGATTTATGTGCCTCTGATTTCATTAGATGAGTGCATTGGAGTAGTTACAGTGCAGTCTAATCGCAAGAATGCCTACCAACCTTATCACATGGATATTCTCCAAAACATGGGTAACAATATCTCTGTAGCACTCGAGAATGCAGATATCTATCAAAAACTCCATCAAAAAAATAAGCGAATCGTAGATAGCATCAGCTATGCACAACGCATCCAAGAGGCGATGCTTCCTAGTCTCAAAAGTATCCAAGAAGTACTGCCTGAGTCTTTTGTCTTTTTTAAACCTCGTGATATAGTCAGTGGTGATTTTTATTGGTTTACTCAGCTTGAGCCTAAGCCTATCTATGAAGAAGTTATGGCAGATGCAGAAGGCATTCGCTCAGAGTTCAAGGGCTTTCAATCTCCCAAAACCTTTATAGCTGCTATAGATTGCACGGGTCATGGAGTACCTGGTGCATTTATGAGTATGATAGGCAATGATTTGCTAGACAGTATCGTCATAGAGCAAAATATCACTCGCCCTGATGAAGTGCTTAACCGAATGCACCAAGGCATCAGAACGGTTATGAAACAAAAGAAAAATGAAAATTCTGATGGAATGGACATTGCACTTTGTGTGATAGACTTTGAGAATAGCTACCTAGAATACTCAGGCTCGTTTAACCCTATAGTAGTGATTCAAGATGGTGAGATGCAAGTAATCAAAGCAGATAAAAAATTAGTGGGTGTTTGGTATCGTGAAGATGAGGAAAAAAGAACTTATACAAGGCATCGTATTAGTCTGGATAAACCCACTACCATTTATATTCACTCTGATGGCTTTGCTGACCAACTAGGAGGTAGTAAAAAGAAGAAATTCCTCTCCAAAAGATTGCACCGCTTACTCTATGAGATTCATCGCCGCCCTATGTTTGAGCAAAAACTTATCTTAGACAATCGTCTTCGTGAGTGGATAGGTGATGGAGCTCAGACGGATGATGTCCTCTTAATAGGATTTCACCTTGAGCCCCCTAATTATTATGATGATTTTTCTGAGTTAGAGTTAGACTTAAAACGAAATCGTAGATAATTAATATGATACCCTAACTCTGTAAACTTAGCCTCATAGGTTGTTTTGATACCAAAATGCTCTTGGTTAAGTGAGGAGTTGTACAAATCAAAGGTATATTCTAAATCTCTTACTCCCATCTCTGCCAAAACTTCTAGGGTATAATCAAATAAAGGACGATTATCTGTTTTGAGATGTACAATTCCGTCTAGTTTGATGAGTGACTGATACATTTTCAAAAAACGAGGGTGAGTCATTCTTCGGCGTTCATCACTGTCACGAGGGCGAGGGTCAGGAAAAGTAATCCATATCTCACTTACCTCTTGGGTAGCAAAGTGTTGGTGTATATTTTGGATGTAGGTTCTGAGAAAGCCTACATTATCAAGATTTTCCTCAATAGCTACTTGACTACCTTTCCAAATACGTGAGCCTTTAATGTCTATTCCTATGAAGTTTTTTTCAGGAAAATTCTTTGCTAATCCTATACTATACTCTCCTCTTCCACAGCCTAACTCAAGTACTATAGGCTTTTCATTTTTAAAAAAATCGCTATTCCAATTCCCTTTAATCGTTTCATACAAAGGTTTTTCTGGCTGTATTACATTAAACGCATTCTCATTCTCTGCAAAGCGAAACAGTTTCTTTCTTCCCATTTTTCCTTTTATCTTTTTATAGCTTGCAAAGCTAAGCCAAAAAGGATTTAAAATGAATT
>JBBRUH010000506.1:0-3826 GCA_038248005.1 Cytophagales bacterium
CTATAAGTTACTCCTATCTTTTTTGCATAATCAGATAATTTCATAACACAAATATAAGCATAAAATACTATTTATTACTATAATTTACTATGTTTTAGTTGAAGTTGTTGAATACCATTGTTGCTCATCTATCTCAAAGATATCTTTACTGATGAGTTTGGTACGAATTAATTTTTGGTATTGATGCCGTTCTTTTCCAATCAATAATTTGAGGTAGCTACCTTTTACTTGATGTGTCATAGTGTCAGATAATAATAATAAGTTGTGCATGTTTTTTGTGTTCTTTCCAAATAGACTTTTTTATAAGTAGAAGTCACCCGTCTTATTGCATTTTTTTATATAAATATTTAAGACAGGTAAAATATTTTTAGAATTCAATTATCAAATTGAGTTTATGCAAGCGTTTGAAAAATGGTTTTTTGGCTGTGTTTAGAGTTTTTTACTTTTTAAGGAAAATAATTATTTTAGATGGTTATATTTTTTTAAATAATTAATAGTTGTACTTAAACAAGATTTAGGTCTAGAAATAACAAATCAAGAATCTCTTGGTTTATACTATCATTACTGTGCGTGGAAGTATGAAAATCAATAGACAAGAAGTAGCACATAGAGAATTGGTAGAGTTTGAGAATGAAGGAGAATTGATTAAAATGAAAGCCCAGAAAGATGCTTTTCTAATTTGGGGTCATGCTTTTCTTTTTAATGAACCCATAATGCTACAAGGCTTTTTTGTGATGAATTCAGAAGCAGAAATCAGACAGGCGTATGTTGATTATCAAAATGGAAAATTTGGAGTTTGGAGGGAGTGATGGATGAAAGAGACTCCTTAATTTGTAGTAAAATTCTTGATTTCTGATTAACTTTAAAGATTGGTTTTAAGAGTCCTTGGCTAATATGTTTATACTTTAAAAGAGATAAATATAAGCCATTGAATGATAGGCTTTTATAAACTTAAAATCTTTTTAAATATGGAATCATCCTCAAATCCTCATAAAAAAATAGTGGAAGAACCAGACAAAGAAGCTTCTTTTAGCGATACTCAGTTTGTAGATGTGCTTTTGCCTATCCCTGTGCCAGGGCTATTTACGTATCGAGTGCTTGCCGAGATGAATAATCTTATCCAAGTGGGTGCAAGGGTTATTGTTCCTTTTGGAAATCGCAAAGTATTGACAGCAGTAGTGGCTAGAGTACACCAAAAACCACCTTCAAAATATACAGCAAAATATATCTTAGAACTCTTAGATGAATCGCCTTTGGTGATGCCTGCCCAGCTTCAGCTTTTTAAGTGGATGGCTGATTATTACCTCTGTACGATGGGAGAAGTACTCAATGTGGCGATGCCTTCGGGCTTAAAGATTTCTAGTCAATCTCGAATGCAACTTCGCCCAGGAGCAGATTGGGAGCATAAAGAAGTCAATGAGAAAGAAATTCGCCTTCTCGAAGCACTTCAAGAAAAAGCTTCACTGACCTATGAAGAAGCCGCAGAAGTAGCAGGTGTAAAGAATATTTATAACCTGATTAAATCTTTAATTGCCAAGGCTTTAATCATCGTTTTTGAAGAAGTAAAAGAGCGTTACCAACCCAAAATCGTCAAAAAAATACGGCTTACCCAAGATTACCTTACTAAATCTGACCTAGAAAGACTCTCCCAAAAATTAGAAACCAAACCCAAACAGCTCAATAATCTCCTCTTTTATTTGAGGCATGTGCCTGTTTTTAGAGATTGGACCCTCAATGAGCAGGGAATGGATAAAGCGGAATTTCTCAAAAATGAAAATGTATCTGACTCTGCTTTAAAGACTTTAACCAAAAATGAAATCTTTGAAGAGTTTGAAATAACTGTTTCTAGATTTGAGGAAATTAGCCCCGATGTTTCGGCTCAGTTTACACTCTCTGAGACGCAGCAACGCAGCAGTGATGAGATTATGGCTCATTTTAAAGAAAAAGACGTGGTGCTACTGCAAGGAGTAACAGGCAGTGGAAAAACTGAAATTTACATTGACTTGATTCAAAAAGTATTGGCAAGTGGCTCACAAGTCTTGTACCTTTTGCCCGAAATTGCCCTTACTACTCAGATAGTTGCGAGGTTAAGGCGAATTTTTGGAAGCCAAATGGGAGTCTATCACTCTAAATTTTCAGACAATGAGCGAGTCGAAACTTGGCAAGGAGTTATCTCAGGCAAATTTAGTTTTGTGGTGGCTGTGCGTTCGGGTATTTTCTTGCCTTTTGATAATCTAGGGCTGATTATCGTAGATGAAGAACACGAAACCTCTTACAAGCAATATGACCCCGCTCCGCGCTACCATGCAAGAGATATGGCTTTGGTGATAGCCCTACAACAGCATTGCAAGGTTTTGCTTGGCTCGGCTACACCTTCCACGGAAACTTATTACCACGCCAAAACAGGGAAATATGGACTAATACAGCTCAAAGAGCGTTTTGGAAATGCACAATTACCTGATATTTACCTAGCTGATATTCGTGCCGAAAAAAAGGCAAAAACCATTAAAGGACATTTTTCTTCTAAACTGATTGAGGAAATAAAAGTAAGGTTAGACAGAAGTGAGCAAGTTATTTTATTTCAAAATAGAAGGGGATATTCTCCTTATATGACCTGCCGAGAGTGTGCTTGGATTCCTCGCTGTACCAACTGTGATGTAAGTCTAACCTATCACATGCATAGCAATCAACTGCGGTGCCACTATTGCGGACACCAAGATGCACCCCCTAGAGTTTGCTCTTCTTGTGGCTCTACACGCATAGAAACGGTAGGCTTAGGCACTGAAAAAATAGAAGATGATTTAAAGATATTTTTCCCTGAGGCACGTATTCAGCGAATGGATTTGGATACGACTCGTACCAAAAATAGCTATCAGAGAATCTTGCAAGAATTTGAGAATCATCAAATTGATATTTTGGTGGGAACACAGATGATTAGCAAGGGCCTAGACTTTGACAATGTAAGCCTTGTAGGTATTTTTGATGCAGATAGAATCCTAAATTTTCCTGATTTTAGAGCTCATGAGCGAGCTTTTCAGATTATGACTCAGGTAAGTGGAAGGGCAGGACGCAAAGACAAACCTGGTGAAGTCATCATCCAAACCTATGATACTAGCCAAGAAATCCTAAGTAAAATCATCAAAAACGACTATGAAAGTATGTATCTTGCTGAGATAGAAGAACGCTCCTACTTTTATTATCCTCCTTTTACAAGGCTGATTAGGCTTACTACCAAGCACACAGATAAAAAACTAAGTGAGGAAGCTTCTCAACAGCTTGCCCAAAAACTGATAGAAAAACTAGGTAGAGTAAGGGTCTTAGGCCCAGAACCTGCCCTTGTGCACCGCATCCGAAACCAATACCTTTATAATCTCCTCATCAAGATAGAGCGAGACAATGTGGATTTAAAAGCGGTCAAAAAATACATTCAAGACAAGGTAGAAGAGGTCATTACGAGCAGAGTCTATAAAAAAGTACAGATAGTAATAGATGTAGATCCGATTTAAAAGAGTATAGATAATGATATGGTTAAACTATCTTTCTTGTTATTTCGCAGAAATCTGCTGTATGGTGTAGCTTTTGTGATTCTGGAACCAAACCATTAGCCTGAGTGAGGCACATCAGAGTAGTTTACTATTGTGGGGCAAGATGCCCCTCCTTGCTTGTCTCCTCAACGGCAAGCCGAAGGGTAAGACAAGCAAGAAGTTGGTGATTTCGAAGCACTAAACTGTCTGCCACCACAAAACTTGATACGAAGCACAAAGCTTCATTTAACCACTGAACCGCCAATTTCTTGTAGGTGCTGTTAGCTGTGGTTTTTTTTCTA
>JBBRUH010000507.1:0-3815 GCA_038248005.1 Cytophagales bacterium
TAATTTTTATCAGATATAAAGATTATAATTTTTCAAACCTATACCTAATTGCTTATTCAGTATTACTAATTGATAGTTTGTCAACTCTTGGTATCAACTTGAGTATTCATCAGTTGATTAGCCCAACTTACAAATATGAATTGGCTGACAAAGATGTTGATGAAATGACAGAACGAGCAGAAATGTTAGAGAAGCGTCGCAATGTTAAAATGATTGTTTCTGATAAAGATAAAGAAGATTTAAGGAGTAATGTTGTAACTTCATATCAGATAGAAGGATTAGTTAAATCATTTTTCTTTGAGTTAATTTTTAATTTGTTATTTGCATTACTTTTTATCATACCATTATTATCTATGAGAGAAAAATTAGATACACAAAGATAAAAACAGCATTTCTCCACACCAATGATAGAATTTTGATATTTATAATTATGCAGTTTTTTTAAAATTAGCCCAACACAATCTAGAATTCCAAATTAGAACACAAGATATATTCACACAAAAAAGCCTCACTACTTTATCAGCAGTGAGGTTTTTATATTTTAAGGAGTATTAAGAATTATTTCTTATCACCATCTACTTCTTCATAATCCACGTCAGTTACATCATCTGCACCTGCTCCATTGGCACCATTAGGATTAGCATTAGGTTCTCCACCTTCTTGTGCACCTGCGGCATACATTTCTTGTGAAGCGGCTTGCCAAGCATTGTTAAGTGCTTCGGTAGCAAGGTCTATCCCTCCGATGTCTTCAGAGCCTTTGGCTTTGCGTAAATCTTCTAGGGCAGTATTGATAGCCGTTTTGTGATTTTCTGAAAGTTTATCACCAAACTCTCCTAATTGCTTCTCAGTTTGAAAGATAAGTGAGTCAGCACCATTGAGTTTGTCTATTTTCTCTTTGGCTAATTTATCACCCTCAGCATTGGCTTCTGCTTCTTCTTTCATTTTAGCAATTTCGGCATCTGTCAATCCAGAAGAAGCCTCAATTCTAATTTTTTGTTCTTTGCCAGTTCCTTTGTCTTTGGCAGATACACTAAGGATACCATTGGCATCTATATCAAAAGTAACTTCTACTTGAGGTACTCCACGAGATGCTGGAGGGATGCTGTCTAGGTTAAAGCGACCGATGGTACGGTTGTCTTTTGCCATAGTGCGTTCTCCTTGCACTACGTGAATCTCCACAGAAGGCTGATTATCAGCAGCAGTAGAGAACGTTTCAGATTTTTTAGTAGGGATAGTTGTGTTTGACTCTATCAATTTAGTAAATACACCACCTAGTGTTTCAATACCTAGTGAAAGAGGCGTTACGTCTAATAACAGTACATCTTTTACTTCACCTGTCAATACACCACCTTGGATGGCAGCACCAATGGCTACTACTTCATCAGGGTTTACACCTTTAGAAGGTTTTTTACCAAAGAATTTTTCTACTTCTTCTTGGATGCGAGGGATACGAGTAGAACCACCTACCAAGATTACTTCATCAATATCAGAAGCTTGAAGACCTGCATCTTTAAGAGCAAGTTTGCAAGGCTCTAAGGTTTTACGGAAAAGTCCGTCTGCTAATTGCTCAAATTTGGCACGGCTAAGCTGACGTACTAAGTGCTTAGGGATACCATCTACAGGCATGATATAAGGTAAGTTAATATCAGTACTAGCCGCACTTGAAAGCTCAATTTTAGCTTTTTCAGCAGCATCTTTTAGGCGTTGAAGTGCCATGGGGTCTTTGCGAAGGTCTATGCCTTCATCACTCTTAAATTCGTCTGCCAACCAGTTGATAATCAAATCATCAAAGTTATCACCACCAAGATGCACATCACCATTGGTAGATTTTACTTCAAATACGCCATCGCCTAGCTCAAGGATAGAGATATCAAATGTACCACCCCCTAAGTCAAACACAGCGATTTTCATATCACGGTCACGCTTGTCCATACCATAAGCAAGGGCTGCTGCGGTAGGTTCATTGATGATACGTTTTACTTCTAAGCCAGCAATTTGACCAGCTTCTTTGGTTGCTTGTCTTTCGGAGTCATTAAAATAGGCAGGTACAGTGATGACGGCTTCGGTTACGGGCTGCCCTAGATAATCTTCTGCGGTTTGCTTCATTTTTTGAAGAATCATGGCAGAAAGCTCTTGAGGAGTGTATTGTCTATCACCTACACGCACACGAGGCGTATCGTTATTTCCTTTTTCTACATTGTAAGAAATCAGACCTAGCTCACCGCTCACATCTTGAAATCTTTTACCCATAAAACGCTTGATAGAATAAATCGTGTTGATAGGGTTGGTGATAGCTTGGCGTTTGGCAGGGTCACCTACTTTTCGCTCGCCTTTGCCATTGTCTAAAAATGCTACAATAGAAGGAGTAGTCCTTTTACCTTCGCTGTTAGTGATTACTACGGGTTCGTTACCCTCCATTACTGCTACCACGGAGTTGGTAGTGCCTAAATCAATGCCTATTATTTTTCCCATTATATTATAAAGAATTTATGTTTGGATTAAAGATATATTCACAATAAAATACACTTCATGTTTATCAATGCTTATGCCAAGCCATTAATCAGCATTTTTTTATGCCATTATGACAGTTATATCTTTGTTTTATATAATCTTAGCATCTCTTGGCACATTATAGTAGCTTTCATTTGTATTGTATTACCACTTTTGTCAAGTCTAAGAGAATGATTAACTTTGTTGTGCATAAATTTATACTTATTTTTTGAATATAAGCGATAATAAAACACTCTATAAAGAGATTTAGAAATAAAATTTATTCCATTAAACAGTTGGTTTTCAGTTGTTTATGAGGTTTTACTTTGCATATTTTATCCTTTATCACTTTTATCTCATTCATTTTGGTTTTTTAGGGTCTATTTATTGTTTATTTTTGGCAATGAGAATTTAATAATCCATCTAAATATGAAAGTCAAAATTATTAATCAATCTTCTTTTGATTTGCCCTCTTATGCTACTGAGGGTGCTGCTGGTATGGATATTCGGGCAAATTTAGAAGAGCCTATGGTGCTTAAGCCTTTGGAAAGAATCGCTATCCCCACAGGTTTATCATTAAAACTTCCTGAGGGATATGAGGCTCAGATACGCCCTCGCAGTGGTTTGGCACTTAAATATGGTATTACTGTACTCAATGCACCAGGTACTATAGATTCAGATTATACAGGTGAGATTCGGATTCTCTTGGTGAATTATTCTACTGAGACATTTACGATTCGCCCTGGCGAACGAGTAGCACAAATGATTATTAGCAAATATGAAAAAGTAGAATGGGAAGAAGCACAGACATTGATAGAAACTGAGCGAGGAGAAGGGGGATTTGGCAGTACTGGGCTAGAGTAGATTTTATATCTATTGCCTGCTTAATAACTTATATTTCATATTCTATATTCTATATTCTATATTCTATATCTTAAAATTAAATTGTTCATGAAAATTATTATACCTATGGCTGGTCGTGGCACACGCCTTCGCCCACATACATTAACTGTACCTAAACCACTCATCCCTATTGTAGGTAAGCCTATTGTGCATCGTCTAGTAGAAGACCTTGCAAAGCTTTGTCCTGAGCCTGTAGATGAAGTGGCTTTTATCATAGGAAGAGATTTTGGCAAAGAAGTAGAACAACAGCTACACGAAATCGGTAAGCAAATAGGTGCAAAGGCAAGTATTTATTACCAAGATGAAAAACTAGGAACTGCCCATGCCATTCAATGTGCCAAAGACTCTATGGATGGTAGATTAATCGTAGCCTTTGCAGACACACTTTTTCGTGCTGATTTTGAGATTAAGCCTGAGATAGA
>JBBRUH010000508.1:0-3808 GCA_038248005.1 Cytophagales bacterium
ATCAGAAGGCTACACGATACTGGAAATAGTGGCTGGATGGTCTTGGTTGCATTCATACCTTTCATAGGTCCACTATGGATTTTCATCTTGATGTGTATAGAAGGGGAAGCACAAGAAAATAAATATGGCCTTAACCCCAAAGCAACTAGCTATCAATATTAGGTAAAAGATTACCAAAAATAACAAACGGCGAATCCGAAAACCGAATAGAGTAGGAAACTATACCAAATAATGTAATAAAATGAGAGTAGTAATCAAAATAATTTTAATCATTGTCGCCTTTATCATTTATGGAGTAATCCAAATAACCCTAAAAGGTGGAGAAAGCAATAGTCCTGGTGTCGGAGGACCTATCGGAATTATTTTTCTATTTGCATTTCTTGCTGCTGCAAGAGCAATTTGGAAATATAATCCTGAAAAAGAAGTAGAGAGTTCAGCTGATAATCATAATCTAGACAAAAGCTAACTATCCATGTTTTTAGACTATTATGCAATTCTAGAAGTGGATGAAAGTGCAAGCTTTCAAGAGATAAAAACTGCCTTTAAGAAACAAGCAGTAAAGTGGCATCCAGATAAAAACATTCCACTGGATACTACACAACAGATGCAAGAAATAAACGAAGCATACCTATTGCTAAAAGATACAGAAGCAAAAGCAAGATATGATAGCCAATATGCACACTTTAAAAAATTTAAACAAGCTCAGCAAGAGCCTAAGCATCACGAGACTAGACAAACTTATACCTATAAAGACTACCAATCAAGTGATGATGTATTAAATAATTGGATGAGAAATGCTCAAAAACAGGCTGTTGATTTAGCAAAACAAAGCATCCAAGATTTTAAAGGAATAGCCTCTGTGGGTATGAAGGCAGCAGTCAAAGAAGCAGGCAATCAGTTCATTATTCAAGTTATTGTAGGCATTATCTTCTTTATCATTATTGTATTATCCAATTCTTGTAATCACTAATCCAAAATTTAGAAATAAAATATTTCATAAATCAATTATTTACCCAAAACCCAAGCAAAATGAATAAAGCAAATTATTCAACAACAAGATATAATCCATATCAAGAAAAAAAAGGCGATTTTGTGGGTTTAGAAAACAATGGCCTTATGAAGTTTTTCGATGATATTAAAGTTGAATCTCTCGATAACTCCCATATCCTTATTGATGCACGTTCTGAAGAACGCTTTCAATGTTTAGTGGACGAACCAAGGGATGGTTTACGACGTGGTACGATTCCCAATTCGGTCAACTTACCTTTTGACGACTTATTAGAGGGGAATTGTTTAAAAACTAAAGAACAATTAAGCAAGATTTTCAACACCTTTGCAAAACCATCAAATGAGATCACCTTTTCATGTGGTTCTGGAATTACAGCTTGCGTATTGGCACTTGGTGCCGAAATTGCTGGTTATCAAAATATTTCGGTGTATGATGGCTCTTGGACAGAATGGGGAAGTTTAACATCATCATAAAAATTAAAAACCTCAAAACCAAAGTACAATGCACTCTGCCCAAAAACGAAAAACGCCACAAATGGTCTTGTGGAGCATGTGGAGGCTCAGATGACACGGGATGCCTGAGCAGCACAGGAGAATGCTACCGATAAAACTCCTTTATCCTTCACAACCACATAAACTTTCTGTTTTGGAGCAATCCGAAACAGAAAGTTTATAAAAATATTGTGTTTTAATGATAAAAAATTTGTTAATATAAAATTTATCTATATATTTATGAAAATATAGCTAACTAATATTCAAAACTAAAAGATGCCAGTGAAAAATCTAAAATTTTTGAAAGTACAGTTCGATACACAGATTGCCGCCTACGAAGTGTCTGCTTTTAGGGGAGCTATCATAGATAAGGTGGGTAGAGAAGATACATTGCTTTTTCATAATCACATAGAAGATGCCCAATACAATTATGCCTATCCACTGATTCAATACAAATGTCTTCACCATAAGCCTAGCATTATCTGCTTAGGAGAGGGTGTAGAAGAAATTCATAAGTTTTTTGGGCAGCCTAGCTGGGATCTGATGATTGGTGACAAACGCCACGAGATGAAAATCGATAGGCTAGACCTTAATCAATTTAAGATGCAGACCTGGGACAAAGATTTTCTGTATAGCATCCGCAATTGGCTGCCCATCACCCAGAAAAACTACCAAGAATATACACAGCTAGAAGGCATAGCTGATAAAGTAAGCTACCTAGAGCATAAGCTTGTAGGGCATCTGATGGCTTTTGCCAGAGGGATAGATTGGTTTGTGGAAAAGGAAATCAAGGTCAAAATCATAGAATACAAAGAACCTCACATGCTTAGGCTTAAAGGAATCAAAATGATGGCTTTCAACCTTAAATTCAAGACCAATGTGTTCATCCCCAATTATTTAGGCTTAGGCAAAAGCGTCAGCCTTGGCTTTGGGGTAGTGCAGGAAGTGAAAGATAAAAGGTAAAAATAAGGGTTTTGCCGTTTGAAACGGCGAAACCTTCACTGCCTAGGTTTGAAACGGAGGCAGTGAAAAGCTGATAATACTTCCGTTTGAAACCGAAGTATAATGCACAGATAAGTAGATTTAGGAGAGTAGCGTTTTAAAAAAGATACTGATTATCAGGGAGTTACAATATAAAAGAGTAAAAATATGCAAAACCTTGTCAATATAGAACTCAAAGAAGGCATACAGGTCATAGACAGCCGCCTCATAGCTAAAGGACTGAATATCAAGCATCAAAATTTGATAGAAACTATCCGTAAGTACCAAGAAAGACTTGAGAAACTAGGCACGCTCACGTTTGAAACCGAAGTGTGGAAACATAACACTGGGGCATCAAAGTCTATATTCTGCTACCTCAATGAACTACAATGCAATTTTGTAGTAACCCTTAGCCGCAATACTGAAGAAGTCGTAGATTTTAAACTAGGCTTAGTCATTGCCTTCGACAAAGCCGCCAAAGGTGGAAAAGTAGCTAATAAAGCTCTACAAGTCTATGAACTCCAGACAGGTAAGAAGGTATTGAGTTCGCTTAATTTTTTGCCTGAGAGTAGAAAACAGTATTTGAACACAAAAACTAAGACAATATGAAAACAATCACTTTTACTTGCGAAACCATTACGCCGATGTTCCTCTCTGGTGCTGATGGCAGTACTCCCGAACTCCGCCCCCCTTCTATCAAAGGTGCGCTAAGGTTTTGGTGGAGAGCGATGAATGGGCATTTGGATTTGAAAACGCTCAAAGAACAAGAATCGCTGATTTTTGGAGGGACAGATGGGGAAAGTGGTGGGAGGAGTAGGGTGATAATTAGAATTAAGCATCATAGAAAAACGGAAGAAGCGATGAAAACCAATGATAGGGCAGTATTGGTTGAACATCGTGGTACTACTCAAAAGGCATTTATTGAAAAACAAACCTTTCAAACAATACTAAGTTTGACTCAAAATGTGATTGACGATAAAAAACAAGAAGTTTTCAATATCGAAAAACTGAAAGTCTTGTTTGAGTTGGTTTGTCTCTTGGGTGGTTTTGGTAAGCGAACGAGACGAGGAAAAGGGAGTGTGAAAATTACAAAAATTGACGAGCAAAACTATGTTCAGCCTGATACAAAAGGTATTGAAACAATGCTTAATAGAATCAATAATAAATTCATTTTGACTAATAATATCATTTATTCAGATTTTCGCAGGGTTCAAACCTACGCGACTATCAAAGAAATTCAGGTAGGAAATGCGAAGAATGATATTTTGCGAAAAATTAGTGACACAACACATAAATTTCATAAAAATCATTTTCAAAATTATAATTC
>JBBRUH010000509.1:0-3803 GCA_038248005.1 Cytophagales bacterium
ATTTAAAAAATGCAGAGTCAAAAATAATAGACCTTGTACAAAAATCAGTCAAGGAAAGAGTAGCTGCAAGCATTCTTTTGCTTAAAAATTTCTATGGGATGGAAAAGGATAAAAAAACTATTAATACAACTTTGTCACGTGGCGATTTATCAGATTTGGTAGGAACAGCCACGGAATCACTCATAAGATCACTTGCCGAATTCAAAAAAAATAAAATCTTGGCTTTAAATGGGAAGAAAATCATGATTCTGAATGTAAAGCTTCTTGAGAAGATTGCTAATTTGATAGATAAAATTTAAGAAATCGAAGGGGTATATGTGATATATGTAAGTCTATTAAATAATTGTATAAGGGTTTAATCTTAATATTAATTGAACTTTGTACTAATAATTAACTAATCACAAAATATACAATTATGAAAGCGAACGAAAACAAAGGCAATGAACCTTTTAAAATTACTGGAAATTGGAGTAAGCAATCAAACATACTTCAAGATAAATTTGCCCAACTGACAGATGCAGATTTAAAATTTGAAGCAGGCAAAGAAGAAGAATTGATTGAAAGGGTTTCGAGCAGACTGAACAAAAAACGTGAGGAAGTAATGAATATCATCAAAAAGGGACAGACTGAAAAAGTGTAAATTATCCTGATAAAATAGAAAACACAGGATTTAAGAGATAATATGAATCGAATATTTATGAAAGGTAATCAAAAGGATAAGAACTCAAAAACTTGTCCTTTATCTCAAGAATATTAAACTTAGTAATTTAAATAAAAAAAGATGGCAAATCCTGAATACGAACAAAATCATCAAGACAAAAAAAATAATGTAAGCGATAAAAAACCTGGAATCGATAAATCAAAAATTTTTATCGTAGTAGAAATCATTGAATATGTCCCTAATTCGGTAGTCATTAAAACGATTATCAAGAAAACGACAGGCAATGTTAGTGCTGTGTCTTTTGATTCGGGCGAAATACTGACTGAAAGAATATCCCCTTTTGATAATTTCATTCAAGTGATTGAAGGAAAAGCCGAAATCATCATAAATGGTAAATCACACACGCTAGAAACAGGCGGAGCTATTATCATCCCTGCACATTCATCTAACACGATAAGAGCAAATGTGAGATTCAAAATGATATCAACCATTATTAAAAGTGGGTATGAATAAACATTTTTTGAGGTATTAATAAATTATAACATTCATTCTTGCTCAATAATTCTGGTAACACAATAGAGTCATTAAAAAAATCATTCTTAAACCCATATAAAAAAAATGAAAAACGAAGCCTTTCCAATTCCTAATAACATACCAGTCAATGCTCATCACAGCAGTTATCTCAATAGAGCAGATAAAACCCGTATGTCCGATTCTATAAAAAAACTACCAGAAATTCTCTTTATTACCTCTTATCCACCAAGAGAGTGTGGCATTGCTACTTACTCACAAGATTTGATAAAGGCATTAAATAAAAAATTTAATAAGTCATTTACCATTAGCATTTGCCCATTAGAGTCAAACAATGAACAATATACGTATGCAGATGTACCAAAGTATAAACTAAATACAGATGATAAACTCTCACCTATCAAGCTGGCTTTTCTTATCAATAAAAATCCTGCTATTGAGATGGTTGTGCTGCAGCATGAATTTGGTTTTTTTGCAAATAACGAAGACAACATCAATTATTTTTTAGATGTTCTTACTAAGCCAGTAGTAATCGCTTTTCATACAGTGCTGCCCCGTCCTGAGCAATCATTAAAATTTCATGTGCAAGAGATCTCTATGCAAGTCGAAAAGATAGTAGTGATGACCAATGCTTCTATGCAAATTCTGATTAATGATTATAAAATACCAGCCAGTAAAATAATGGTTATCCCACATGGCACGCACTTAGTACCGCATTCAGATAAAGAAACTCTAAAAAATAAATATAACTTATCAGGAAAAAAAGTCCTTTCTACTTTTGGCTTATTAGGTTCAGGAAAGAGCATTGAAACTACGCTAAGAGCATTGCCAGCCATTGTAGAAAAAAACCCTGAGGCTGTTTTTTTAATCATAGGCAAGACGCACCCGACCATCATCATACAAGAAGGTGAAAAATATCGCCAGAAGCTTGAAGCAATGATTGAGGAATTGAATTTAAAACCCTATGTACGGTTCATTAATCACTTCTTACCACTTCCTGACTTGTTAGAATACTTGCAACTCACTGATCTTTATTTATTCACTTCCAATGATCCAAATCAAGCCGTAAGTGGCACTTTTTCTTATGCAGTAAGCTGTGGTTGTGCGATTATCTCCACTCCTATTCCCCATGCCTGTGAGGTATTGCAAAATAATGTTGGAATTATTATTGATTTTGATGACTCCTTACAATTATCCAAAGTGGCAACTAATCTATTAAATGATGAAAATAGAAGAAAAGAGTTTAGCTCAAATGCCTTACACAAAATGGCTTTTACATCTTGGGAAAACTCTGCAATAGCTCATGGCATGTTATTTGAGAAGATTACGAAAGATAAAATTAAGTTAAAATTCAATTTGCCGCTCATCAATCTTGATCACATCAAAAAGCTAACAGACGATTTTGCGATGATTCAGTTTTCCAAAATTAACCAACCCGATATTGATTCTGGCTATACTTTAGATGACAATGCTAGGGCTATGATAGCCATGTGTCAGCATTTTGAACTGACTTCTGATAAGGCTGATTTAGAATATATCATTAGGTATTTCAATTTCATTAAGTATTGTCTCCGACCCGAAGGTTATTTTTTGAATTATGTGGATGAGCAAAAACTTTTTACAGCACAAAATAACTCGGCTAACCTAGCTGATGCAAACGGAAGAGCTATCTGGGCTTTGGGCTATTTAGTCTCTATGAATGAGGTATTGCCAGCAGATTTGATTGCAGAGGCAGAATTAGTCTTAAAAACAGCCTTGTTAAATACAAATAAAATCTACTCTACCAGAGCGATGGCATTTATCATCAAAGGCTTGTTTTTTTACAATAAAAAGACACAATCAGAGCGAAATAAGACTTTGCTCATTGAACTGGCAGATAGGCTAGTGCAGATGTACAAACACGAAGCTGACAAGAATTGGCTATGGTTTGAAGGCTATCTAACCTATGCAAATAGTATTTTGCCCGAGGCAATGCTGTGTGCATGGCTAGTTACCAATGACTTAAGATACAAAGAAATTGCCAAATCGTCTTTTGATTTTCTTTTGTCTAAGATTTTAGGGGGGAAAAGTATTAAGGTCATTTCTAATAAAAACTGGATGCAAAGAGAAGGACACGAACTTCCTGTAACAGTAGGTGGCGAGCAACCCATTGATGTAGCTTACACGGTGATTGCCTTGGGAAAATTCTATGAAGCATTTCAGGAAGAAAGTTATCTATCAAAGATGCATACAGCCTTTGATTGGTTCTTAGGAAACAATCACCTACACCAGATTATATACAACCCCTGCACGGGAGGCTGCTATGATGGGCTGGAAGAAAACAATGTCAATCTTAATCAAGGGGCAGAATCAACAGTAAGTTACCTGATGGCAAGGTTGACTGTTGAGAAATTTACAAAAGATAGTCCAATGAAAGATGAAAAAAGAAAAAAACCTGTTTTAAAATTAGCCATTCAAAATGTAATTAGTAAGTAAAAATAAAATATCACACAATTAAACCAAACAAACAATGAAATCTAAAAAAATAGCATTAGGCATTACAGTATTTGCAGCAGTAGGTACATTAGTAGGACTTTTATTTACAACTGATAAAGGTTCTAAAATGAGAAAA
>JBBRUH010000510.1:0-3796 GCA_038248005.1 Cytophagales bacterium
AGATTTTACCCAGATAGATAAAGAATTAGAAAAAAGAAGGAAATAGTACCTATTAAATTTTATATATATACCGATATAATGTATATATGCTTATATATATTGTGTAGTAATAACCGAAATAAAACACGAAGATTTATATAATTTACAAAGGAGGAATAAATATGGATATTAAATCAGTTAATTCGCAGACGCAAATGACTAAGCAAAATGCGCCTGTTAAAGAAAAGCTAGCTGAGACGGACAAGGATGTCAGCAATCTGAAAGTACAAAATGAAACGACAGTAAAGTATGAGAAGTCAGAAAAGGTACAAGAAAAATATATAACCTACGACAAAACTGCTGTGGATAGGTTAAAAGCAGAGGCAGAGCAAAGACACTCTAATTTAAGAAACATGGTAGAGCAACTGCTTAAAAGACAGGGACTTACCTTCAAAGACGTATTTGAGGAAGGCAAACCGGTAAAGGTGGACGAGCAGACTAGACTAGAGGCTCAGGCATCTATAGAAGAGGGCGGAGAATATAGCGTCGATGCTGTAGCAACCAGGATATTGGACTTTGCTAAAGCTATTTCCGGAGGAGATAAAGCTCAGATTGAAAAGCTAAAAAGTGCTATAGAAGAAGGATTTGCTCAAGCTAAGGAGGCATTTGGTGGAGAACTTCCGGAAATCTCACAAAAAACTTATGACGAAGTAATGAAACGTATGGATGCGTGGGTTAACGAATAATAAAAAACATTTTTTAGTAAATGATATACAACCAAAATAAAAGCAGTATATAAATGTTTTTTTCATTTATATACTGCTTTTTTACATTTAATAAAACATAAGATGTTTGCAGTATGGTAATTTTATTGGGTATATTATTACTAAAGTTTCATATTATATAATGAAAATACCTTTGAAAAGAGGATTATTATGGATATATCTGTTTTAGAGGTTTCAAATATATCAAAATGGATTAAGAAAAAACAAATTATAAAAGATGTCAGTTTTAATATTAAAGAAGGAGAAATATTAGGTTTTTTAGGACCCAACGGGGCTGGTAAATCTACAACTTTAAGGATGATCGTAGGTTTATCAAAACCTAGTTCAGGGGATATAAAAATCTGTGAATATTCTATTGAAAAAGATTATGTAAGAGCTATGTCCAATGTAGGTTGTATTATAGAAGCTCCTGATCTTTATGATTATATGAGTGGGTATAGAAATCTTGAAATATTAGGAAGTATGTCAAAAGGTGTCACCAAAAAGGATATAGATGAAGCTGTAGAACTCGTGGGAATGGAAAATCGTATTAATGATAAAGTGGAAATTTATTCTATGGGAATGAAACAAAGAATAGGTTTAGCGCAAGCTCTAATTCATAAGCCTAGATTACTGATTTTAGATGAACCTACAAATGGCCTTGATCCACAGGGTATTCATGAATTTAGGGAAATCGTGAAAGGTTTAGCTAAAGAAAAAAATATTTCAATATTGATATCCTCACATCTAATCAGTGAGGTTCAATTGATATGTGACAGAGTGAGTATTATAAATAATGGAAGTATTATTAGAAATGCTTCAATAGATGAGATTTTGTTAACTGATGAGATTGCTTGGACATTAGATGACCCAAAAAAGGCTCAAATAATTCTTAAAAATAAATTTAATATAAATTCATCTATGGATTCAAAAAAACTTATCGCATCAGTAGATTCTGAAATGCTTTCAGAAATAAATAAGGTGTTAGTAGATTCAGAAATAAAAATTAAATATGTCGAAAATAAAAAGAGAACCTTAGAAGATTTGTTTTTAACGCTTACAGACAAGCACAAAATCGGATAGAAGGTGTGATATTATGATTTCACTAATACAAAATGAGGTAATAAAGTTCTTATTAAAGAAAAAATTGATTCTAATAATTATTTTACTTTTGATTTTTGTAAGTTTACTCTCATATGGACAAAAATATTCTTATGATAGAAATATACAAAAATTTGAAGCAGAATCTGGGGATATAGCCTTTGATTGGAAAAGTCTTACTACTCAAAGACTAAATGATCTTGAATCGCGTAGTAGTAATGAATTCATCCCAGATGAAGTTAGAGAATCTATTGATAGAGAAATTCAGCAATTAAATTATTTTATTGACAATGATATCAATCCTATAACTCCAACTGCTGCCAAATTTAGTGTTGGATTTGTAGAGCAAGGTATTACACTATTCATACCACTTCTCATTGTAATTTTAGCTGCAGATTTAGTTTCAAATGAATTTTCTAAAAAGACGATTAAAGTCCTACTTACAAGATCAGTACCCAGATGGAAAGTATTACTGAGCAAGTATATTGCACTTATAATGATGACTACTGTTGTAGTGTTTATTATTGGTATTATATCTACTTTTGTTTCCTATTTATTTTTTCAAAAGTGGGGATTTAGTGAGCCTGTAGCAACAGGTTTTAGTGTGGTCAAAGGTGAATTAAATTCAAATTCAGTTATATTGATTTCTAGATTCCAATATACTTTATTGATATATTCTCTACTTTGGTTTGTATCTATAGTAGTAGCATCTATAACACTATTGATTTCAGTTATAGTTGATAATAGTCCATCTGCCATAGGCATATTAATGGCATCTTTGATAGGTGGTCAATTTTTACAATTTTTCTTATCTGACTGGGAATTAGTTAAGTATTTTTTTGTAACAAATTTAGATCTTACCAGGTATTTAACTGGCTCATATCAGCCTATTGAGGGAATGAGTTTAAACTTTTCTATTCTTATACTTGGTACTTGGGCTATATTGTCATTAATAATAAGCTTTCAAGTATTTAATCGCAAGGATATCCTAGTTTAAAACAGTAATTAAGGAGAATGAAAATGCTTAAAAAAATAATATGGCCAATATTATCATTTATGTCAGTAGCACTATCCATTGTATTTATACTCGGCTTTATTTTCTCTGTAAATATAAGTAATAGTAAAGATAAAGATTATATAGAAAAGCCAATGGAAAATCTAAAAGATATATCGGAGGAAGGGGATAAAGTTATGGATGATTCATCTGAAATAATTATTATGGGAGACTCTATAGGATTTGGAGTAGGTGATGAAGAAAATTTGGGGATAGGGAAAAGATATCTAGATTTGATAAATAAAAAAGAAAAGACTCAAATAGATATTACAAATATTTCAGTACCAGGATATACTACTGATGAACTTGTAGACTTAGTTAAAAGTGAAGAGAATAAATATAGTATTTCAAATGCAGATTTAATAATTATTTCAATTGGAGGAAATGACTTAAATCGTTTAAATTATGAAGATAATTTAGCCAAAAATATCGAATTTAAAGAAGCTCTTAAAAAGTATAAAGAAAATTTAGAGTTTATAATAACGGAAATTAGAAGCATTAATACAGATGCGCAATTAGCTTTTATAGGTTTGTATAATCCATATAGCGGTGAGGTAGCGGAAAAATCCAGAGTACTTCTAGAATGGAATTATGAGACACGTCTAATCGTAGATTCAGATTTTAAATTTGTTTATATACCAACTTATGAACTGTTTCAATATCATTTGGATGAATATCTTTCTTTAGATGATTTTCATCCAAGTGCAGCGGGATATCAAATTATAGCAGAAGAACTCTATAGAATATTAAATTAAATGAAATATATTTAGGAATGGATTGCAATTAGAAAAAATAAATTTGAAAGGAGGTGGATTCTTTGAAGCAATTATTTAAAGATATTATAGATGAAGTGAAACAGTTTTTAACAGGAAAGACAATTGATGCGATTTTTCCACCT
>JBBRUH010000511.1:0-3784 GCA_038248005.1 Cytophagales bacterium
GGGGCTGCTGTTTCAATCGCTACGGGCAAAGCCTAGTCTTTGGAGGCATGTAAATGCGTAAAGTCTAATTTGTAGCCTTCCACAATCCCTGCTCCCAAACTGTTTGCCTGATGTCCATATACTTTATCGGGTAAACAAGCTGAGGCTGACTTGTATATCATATACATATTTTGCGAAAAACTGTAATAATCCATCTCATTGGCAGTCTTTGAAACAGGCAAGTGCAAAAAGGACACAAAATAATGTAGTAAGGTCTGAAAAAAATTACAATATCCCTCTTCATCTTTACATAGATTATCGCTAACTTTACTAATATTGCTGTAATGATAATGATGGGAAGCTGTCAGTGCCACTACACTTTTAGCCTCTAAATAGCTACAACTTGCCATCAATAAATTCATAAAGTCTTTCGCTCGTGAAAACCCTAATGATAAAAGACCTTGACAGATACTTTCTAAATTTTGTTTTTTTTCTTCATACATTAAAAATAAAAAGAAGTATCTGTCTTTTCTAATATTTCCTGAAAAAATTATGTCCAAAGTCTAAACCAATATAACTCATAAAATAATTAGGTGTCTTACACCATTTTGCCCATTCCAAGGTAACTCCTTTGGGTAAATCTTCTCCTAAACCTAGTTTGGCTGGCACGTAGCCCCATATTTTACTTGTGATAGGCAAAAGTAAATTTGACAAACGCCACATCATTCGCCTTCCTTTTCCTCCCCAATAACCTGTCTATTAAGCTACCATAATGACCGCATCTAAGCCTTGACTTTCTGAAATCATTCCTATGATTTGCCCTCCAAAGCTATGCCCAATGGCTATTTTTTTTGTATTCAAGATGAGTTTTGAGGATGTGTTGAAGCATTGCAGCATAGTCTTGAGTTGCCCAATCAGTCATAGTAGCTTTGAATCCTCATATCTTAGCAGGTTTAGATTCGCCAATTCCTCGATAGCCATAGGTATAAACCCAATAACCCAACTCTGCCAAATAAGTAGCAAAAGAGCTATAATATCCTTGCTTAACGGCATTGGCAGAGTTAATCAAAAATACACTTTTGTTTTCGTTCTGAGGCTGATAGACAGTTGCTTTGATTTCATAGCCATCTTTTGTAGTGATAGAAAGAGGATTAGACTGCATCATATTTTTATTTGAAGAAGAATCCATAGCTTTTCATTACTATGGATTCAGTCTTATTTTTTAGGCCTTGTAATCTTCGAATTTAGCACCGAAAGTCTCGTTTTCTACTTTCAATCCATTGACCATAAATGAGACAGTATGATAATAGCCTATAATCGCAATGGCTTCTATCACTTGCTCGGCAGAGAAATGATTGCTTAGTTTTTCCCAAGTACTATCTGAGATTTGAGCACCTGCATTTAACTCATCTGTGAGGTGAATCAAAGCACTTTCGCTTTCGCTCCAAACGCTATCATTTGGGCTTCCAAAGGTAAGACTTGTAATCTGTTCTTTGCTCAATTTAATTTTTTCGGCAAAAAAGGCGATGTGTACGCCCCACTCATATTCTGCTTTGCAAAGTGCTGTTACTCGGTCTATCAGGATTTCTCTTTCTCTGAGTGTAATAACTCCTCTGTCTAACAAACCTCCGTTTCGCATCTTTTCAGATACTCTGTGATTGTGTGCTAAAGTCTTGAATAAATTAAGCAGTGGTACACCTGGAGGCATCATCGAGGATAATAGTTTCTCGGTTTCTGGCTCATAAGGAGGTGATAATGGTTCTACTCTTGGATTCATTGTTTTATAAAGTTTAGTAAATAAATAAGTTCTATTCTAAATTGTGATTCTCTCAGCCTTGATTCGTGTCTCAAGAGCCGAAATCAATGGAGGTTTGTGGTTCGTGAAGACATTTTGTCATCAGGGAGATTCATTCCTATGACCATTCCTGTAGCAGTTTCTGCCAAAAGCACCATTGCTACCGCATGAATCTGCCCGATGTGATTCTAGACTTTTCTTCTGTTTTTAAGCTCTACAATGACTTCTTGTGAAGTCATTTTTTGGTAATGTATGCCTGCAGTATCCGTCAGTTTGACCGTCTTGCCAATGAAATAATCTAATAAATTACTTCGTAGCCAAGAGGGATATTTATCCACGGATTGAATTGTTTTTGTAAGTCTATTTACCATAATTTTCAGTTTTCATGCTCTAGTCTCGGTTTCATATCTCCTCAAAATCTCCTTTTCTACCTTTTCCTTCTGCAAATCTCTTTGCTCCTTCGAGGGTTTCTTTGCTCATCAGTGTTTGGTAGCCTTTGTAAAATTCATTTCGGAATGCTGAGTCTAAGTCCATCCCAAATTGCTCATAAGCACTTAATCTATCATTTCGCATGCAGTTTTGAGGAAATCTTGCAATATCTTTTGCCAACTGAATGGCTTCTTGCCAAGCCTGTCCCTTTTCTACCAGTCTATTTGCCAAGCCTATCTGAAAAGCCTCTTCTCCTGAGACAGGACGACCTGTCAATATTAAATCTAAAGCACGGCTCAAACCAATCAAGCGAGGCAAGCGAATCGTGCCTCCATCTACCAAAGGAACTCCCCAACGGCGACAAAAAACACCGAAATTAGCCGTTTTTTCCATCACTCTTAGATCACACCAAAGTGCTAACTCCATCCCTCCTGCCACAGAATAACCCTCTATCGCTGCTATCACTGGCTTGGATAAAAGCATCCTGCTAGGTCCCATAGGAGCATCTCCATAGGCATTCATTTTCATTGGGATATTCTGGCTATCCTCACTTTCTGCCAATGCTTTGAGGTCTGCACCTGCACAAAAAGTCCCTTCTACTCCACCAAACACAGCTACCAAAGCCTCTTCATCTGCCTCAAAATCTCTAAAAGCTTGAGCTAATAATTGAGCTGTTTCCCCATCCACTGCATTGCGAACTTCGGGTCGGTTAATCTTGATGAGTGTAATATTTCCTTTTTTCTCGCTGAGTACTTTCATAATTAATATAAAAAATAAAATTTAATTACTTGATTATCAACAAGTTAAACATTTTAGAATTAGGGAGCTTTCAGAATCTGTACGCTCAGGATGAAAGTAAAGATTCATAATTAATATTTTATTGAATGTTCATTCAAATTTATAGATTCAAAAAATTAGTCTAGTAGTTTTTCAGAGCGTTTGAGGGCATTGAGCAAATACTTTTGATCTTGAAATAATTTCATCAACATAATCCCTCCTTCTATGTCTTGGACTGTAGCCTCAGCAAGTTCTCGTGCTTTATCAACTTGGTACTGACCTTGATAAATCAACTGATATGCCTCTATCCAATTTTGGAAAAAATCTTTCATAATCCCAACAAATGTAGGTGAAAGCAAAGCCGTTTCAAGAGTTGTATTTGCCATAATGCATCCCCCAGGATTATTCAGATAGAGTTTACCCATAAATCGGGTAGCTTTGGCAAGTTTTTCTTTTGGATGGATTGTCTCATCTTCTGCCATTTCCTTAAATCTCTTTACACTCACCGCAAAGACATATTTTAAGACTTCCTTCATCAAGTCTTCTTTATTCTCAAAGTAATAATAAAACAAAGAAGCCTTGACTTGACAAGCCTTTGCCAAATCTGCAATACTAGCATGATGATAGCCTTGTTGGCTAAAAATCACAGTCGCTTTTTGGATAAGCTCTTCCTTTGTATTTTGGGCTTTCTCTATCATTATTGCAAATTTATTGAACGTTCATTAAAAACACAAATTAAAGGGATTATTTTTTAAAGTTTATTTGTAAAAATGGGTTAGGAACACAAAAGAAATAAAGTGATAA
>JBBRUH010000512.1:0-3776 GCA_038248005.1 Cytophagales bacterium
TATTGGGTTTAAGGTCAGCAAGTAATTTTAATCTTTTTGAAATTATACTTGTTTTGCTTGAATTCTTGAATATTTTTGTCAAGATTTTTCCAATCAACAAATCCATATACACTCCATGGCTACACTTCATCTAGAATTTCCGATTTGGGTGCAATACCGTGATAAAGAGTTTAGAGTGAGACCTCTACTTTTTACGCATACTTATGGCAATGGTAATCGCTACGAAAAAGCCCTTAAAGCCCTTAGCAAAGATATTAGGCATTATTTTTCTAATTTTAAAAGTAATAGAGAAAATATCTCAGAAGTACTCTGGTATTTGTTTAACCCTGAGGTTCAGTTTGATGTGCTAGACCTAGAGTTTGAATATGGTCCTAGATATTTCAATGGGGAAATCTCAACAGCCTATTTTAAGTTTCAAGGTCATACGGTAATATGTTTACCCGCTTTTGATCAGTATTTTTTTATTTCTGCTTATCCTGACCCTAGCAAAAAACAAAGAATAGATGAAATCATAAGCCATATTCAGCAGTTTGCACGCCGCAAACGAAAAGAAGAAGAGGAGGAAGAGTTTAATTTAGATAATTATACCAGTTCTGAAAATGAATTTTATGCTACTTATGACCTTCCTCTATTTATTTCTGGCGAAAAAATAGAATTAGGGGGAGGTACAGATGATTTTTTCAAGCAATTTTTCCGTCAAAATGATGATTTTGAGGGGAGAGTAGAAGTAACTCGTGTAGGCTACAGCCTCAATGAACTATACCCTTCGGAGCTTGGGCATGCCTATTACCAAGAGGAATTAGTGATGCAACTAGTGCGAATGTTTTATAATCGAGAGAATGCTCCCATCGTATTATTAGGGTCTAAAAGAGTAGGCAAAACGGCATTACTTCATGAAGTAGTACACCAATATCTGGAAGAAAATCAAGAGCAAACCTTCTACAGATTAGATGATATATGGGAAATAGACCCCTCAAGAGTAATCGCAGGCATGAGCATTGTAGGGATGTGGCAAAGACGCATGGAAGCCATCATAGAGTATGTGATGCACCCCTTGCCTGACTTTCCACGCCAAGATAAATTATACCTCAGCAATGTGGTATCCTTATTTAGAATAGGGAAATCTTCACAAAATAACATGACGCTTAGTGATGTCTTGAAACCCTATCTCCAAAATAGAAAACTTCAAATTATCTTAGAAGCTACTCCTGCCGAATGGGACATTGCGAGTGAACTAGACCGTAGTTTTACGGACTTATTTAAAGTAATCAGGTTAGAGGTTCCTCATAAAGAAACTATGCTCAAAATCATAGGTAGCATAAGAGGACAATTGGAGCAAAGCCATGGATTCTTTATGGATAATCTAGCACTTTTAAAACTGGTAGAATTACAAGAACGCTTCAATAAAACAGAAGTGTTGATAGGGTCAGTATCTGAAAGTCTTCATCAGTTTGCAGCCAAATACAATGGCAGACATATTGGAGGTTTTGAGGTCATGAATGAGTTTAGCACCAAAACTCACCTTAATCCAATCATCGCCAATACAGATATAAGCATCAAGCCTGATGACTTTTATCAAAATATAAGTAAAAAACTGATAGGGCAGACAGAAGCAACACAATGCCTTAGTGATGTCTTAAATACCATTAAAGCCCAACTCAATGACCCTCAAAGACCTTTTGGTTCTTTTTTATTTATAGGGCCTACGGGAGTAGGCAAGACCCAAGCCGCCAAGATATTAGCCAACTATCTCTTTACACATGAAGAAAGTCTGGTGCGTTTTGATATGAATGAGTTCATAGACAGCCAAGCTGTGAGCAGATTGGTGGGGGACTTTTATAATCCAGAAGGTCTTTTGAGTGCCAAAGTTCGTTACAATCCCTACTGTATATTGCTTTTTGATGAGATAGAAAAGGCTCATCCAGATGTACATAATCTTCTCTTACAAGTCTTGGGAGAAGGGCGACTCACTGATGCACTTGGGCGAACAATCAACCTTTGCAATACGGTTATCATCATGACCTCTAACCTAGGGGCAGAGCGTGTCGGCAAAGAAATCAACCTACAGCGAAGTGAAGAACTTGCCAATGATACGTATCAAAAAGCAATTCGTGATTTTTTTAGACCAGAGTTTATCAATCGAATAGATAAAATCATCATCTTCCAAAAGCTCAAAGCAGCTGATATTGCACAAATTGCTTGGCTTCAAATCAAAGATTTACTCAAAAGACATGGCTTTATCCGAAGACATACCATCTTAAATGTATCTCCAGCAGTCCTAGAAAACATTGCTGTCAAAGGCTTTGACCCTGAAATGGGTGGACGTGCTTTGAAAAGGCAAATAGAAAAAGAACTCACTGTATTGATAGCTGAGCAATTGGCTGCAACACTTCCTGACAAGCCTATAGTATTTAATCTTTACCTCCAAAATCAAACTATCAAGCCTCATTTGATTACGCTGGAGCACGTTTCTGCACAAAATCACCCTATTCTGCCAGACCTCAAAGGCAAGAAAACAGAAGTAGATGATTTTGAGGAATTACTCGATACACTTCATCAACTTAAAGAAGAACTTATAGAAAACACAGAAGATACTTCTGAATCTGAACAAGCCTTACTAGATTCATATCTACAACATCTCAAAGAGCAAATCATAGAAGGAGAAGAAAAGCTTCGAAATATCATATACGAATACCAGCTCAATGCCAATATAGACCTTTCGGGTGCTTCTTATCAACTGACTGTCCCTAACAATAAAATCATCAGAGATGCCGCCAACAGCAAAGCCCAAAAAGCTCACCTCCAAGAGATGTATAGTCAATTGCAGATTGGTGAGTATTTAGAGGAGGTTTTTCAGGCAGGTAAGCTAATAGGAAAAGAATCAGAATATCTCTATTTTGAAATGTACAGAGCTGTAGCTTGGCTCAAATTCTATCAGTCATCTTACCAAAAAAATGGCATAGAAAATATCTTGATAGAAATCCAATCAAAGGTTTCTAACCAAGGGGAAGGAGAAATTGAGCATCTAATAAAAATCTACGAAGAAGTAAATCAGGTTACAGAGATGTATTCACCTCAAAAAAATCACTCTTTTTTACATCTAAAAGGTTTTGGGTTGATGGATTTGTTTAAAGAAGAAATAGGCTATCACATGTTCTTAAAATCTCACGAACCGCCTTCGCCTTTAGAAGTCAAAATTCATCTATACCAAGAAAATATCTCTGCCGAAGAACAGATTGAGCATCTTTTCAAGCAATCTCAAGAAGCGATTATTATAGAAGAAGGAAAAAGTACTGAGACACTTGAAACTATTGCCTATATTATCAGATTATATGACTTGGAGCAAGAAGATACAAAGAAAAATACGCATACAGATTTACGTTCTGGACTAATGAGCAAGGGAAAACTTAGTCAAGCAGATATTTTAATGTGGTTTTATATGCGATTTTCACACTTGATGTAGCATTATTTTAGTAATAGATGGGTTAGAAGTTATTAGTTTGTTCTGCCATTGCCTGTGTCTTCACATGCGATTATTTAGACTAAAACTTGGTGCGTATCTTCTCAGTTGAGTCATTTGAATTTTATGGCTATGAGTCAGTCTGATTTTGGTGAAACACCAAAATTTTCGAAGGTGAGACACCTTACGAGGAGTTGATTTTACGCCTATGAGTCAGTCTGATTTTGGTGAAACACCAAAATTTTCGAAGGTGAGACACCTTACGAGGAGTTGATTTTACGCCTATGAGTCAGTCTGATTTTGGTGAAACACCAAA
>JBBRUH010000513.1:0-3765 GCA_038248005.1 Cytophagales bacterium
CTGAAAATAATTAAGCCTAAGTAAGAGATTAGTTATATGTTACTGGTTATTAGGTTGTAATCAATGGATAAATAAGTGTTTTACTTAAACTGATTTATCACTTTACTTTTAAACCATTACTAAACTTTAAAACACGTATGGAATTATATCTTGATTCGGTAGATTTTAATGAAATAGAGGAAGCCTTCAAATTAGGTTTTCTAGCTGGTCTGACTACTACCCCTACTTTTATGCACCGTCAGGGCATTACTGATATTGATGGAGCTATCCTAAAGCTATCCAAAATGGTACCTGTGCTACAGGTAGAAGCCCTTGGCGATACTGCCGAAGAGGTGCTTGCCGAAGCAAAACGCTTGCTTAACATAGGATTAGAGAAAGACAAAACAGTCTTTAAAATCCCTGTGTCTAATGAAGGTGTAAGGGCTTGTAGAATGCTACGCAATGAAGGCATGATGGTCAATGTTCACTTAATTTATACCCTTAACCAAGCCTATATGGCGATGGCAGCAGGTGCAAATTATGTATGCCCTCTAGTAGGTCGTCTGCAAGACCAAGGTCATGATGCCCTTAAATTAGTAGAGCAATGCACCGAAACAGTCAATCACTATGGGTATGATACCAAAGTGATGTTTTCATCAGTTCGTTATCCCGAGCATATCCGTACAGCTTTGCTTTCTAAAGTACATACCATCACTGCCCCTTGGAAGGTCATGAAAGTATTGACTGAAAACGTATTTACAGACCTCGGTACTGATCAGTTTGTGGAGCATACTCGCCTTATGACTATGACCGTCAAAGATGTCATCGCAAAGGCTAACCCTACTGTAAAGCTAAACGAAACTGTCTTTGAAGCACTTTCACGCATGACTGACTCTGGCTTAGGTGCAGTTACGGTCATCAAAGAAGGAGGAGAACTAGCAGGAATCTTCACTGATGGAGACCTTCGCCGCAATCTTCGCAACATGGGGAAATCTCTTTTAGAAAAACCTATGGGAGATTTAGTTTCTGATAAAATGCCTGTTACGATTACTTCTGATGCACTTTTGTATGACGCTGTCAAATTATTCAAAGAATCAGGGGTAGATAATATCATCGTATTAGAGAATAACCGCCCTTTTGGGATGATAGATATTCAAGACTTTGTGAAAATGAATCTTGTAGGATAGTTTTTTTGATGCAATAGCATTCAAAAAATCCCCAAAGTCATCGATGATTTTGGGGATTTTTTTGCTGGCAGATTAAAAGTCTTTCGCTCTTTCATCAAGATTACAAATTAAGGCTAATTTGGATAAAAATGTACACACAATGATTTATATCAAACCTCGTTTCACAACACTAAGAGTATTCTAAAACTTCTATAAATGAGCTTACCAACATTAGACACTTCTCCTTATATCACTAAGCATCAAAAACCTGAACAATGGAAGTAATTAACTATTCAGCCGAACCTCTAAACAAAGTATATGGTTGGCTACCACATAGCTTGAAAGCAGAAAAAGTAATCTTTTTCCCAGATGCTTGCCCAGGAAAATCACCATTGCCTACGGGAACAGTTGTATTTACAAAACAAGAAGACTGGAGAAAGTTTGCAATCTCTGACTGTGGCTGTGGAATGTTACTTTGTGAAACAGACATCACAAAAAGTGAATTCGAAAAAGAAAAATGGGACAGCATTTATTATGACATACAAGCCAACAAAGGGAAACTTGGCGACCTAGGTTCAGGAAATCATTTTCTTGATGCAATAGAGAGTTATACAGATGATAATATTTCATTTCTAATTCATACAGGTTCAAGAAATGAAAGCAAATTAGTGGATGATTTAATTGACAATCCCAAGAAATTTGACACCAAGTTTTTGGATGTATGTGAGTGGGCAAAAGAAAATAGATATGCGATTTTTGAAATTCTTGAAAAATACTTTGGAAAACTAAAACTCGTCCTTGATAAGAACCATAATCATTTTGAGATTACTGATGAAGGTGTAATCATCCGAAAAGGAGCTGTCAGAGTAGAAGCTGGTGAACAAACCGTAGTGCCTTCAAATATGAATGGCGACATCGTATTAATCACTGCTACAGAAGAAGTCAAAAACACTTGTAATTCACTTTGTCACGGAACAGGCAGAGTCATGTCAAGAGGAGAAGCAAAAGAATTTGCTCAACATTTTGACTATGAAAAGTTACGAGAAGACATTTATATCCCAGCAATGATAGCCAATGACAATATCAAAACAGACACACCATTTTGTTATAGAGATTTAGACAGTTGCCTTGAACTGATTGAGCATTTAATCACAATAGACAAAAGATACAGTGTTTTTGCATATCTTGGACAGATGTAGAACACTAAACATAGCATAAGACTATTCCTTTGTTGTTAAGAAATAGAGCAGAACAGTTTTGAGTGAATTATTCAAATAACTCTTCAATCGTTTTCATTGGTAAAAATATTTTTCCACTATTAGGCAATTTGATGAATCCATGTTTTCCATAAAACTATTCTGCTCTTAGCTAGTCGAGATTTGTAATCCCTACTAACGAGCAAATAGATTTATAATCTGAAATAAAACTACTTAGCTAGTCGAGATTTGTAATCCCGACTAGCGAGTAAGTAGATTTATAATCTGAAACAGACTACCTTAAAATAGTCAGTTTACGGGTTTCTTTTCTGATGGTGTCTTCTGAGAGTAGGCGATATTGGAGCGTTACTACATAGACACCTACAGGAGCATCTTTGCCATCAAACTTTCCGTCCCATTGGTCTTCTGGCACGAAGCCTTGAAATACAATCTCTCCCCAACGGTTATAAATCCTCAATTCATACTCTACAAAATACCTTCCATAGACCTCTAAGCGGTCATTTAAGCCGTCATTATTAGGCGAGAAAGCATCGGGCATAAAGATACGTGGAAAACAATCGTCTCTTTCTTCTACAAAAAAGGTTCTTTCTTCAAAGCAGTTTAGATTGTTTAAGACCCGTACAGTATAGCTTCCCGAACTTGTAACTGTGAGTCTTTGAGTGCGTGATTCTACAAGTTGATTGAGCCATTCATACGAAACATCTCTGCTTACGTCTGGCACTCCCTCTGTAGCATCAATGATTACTGGAAATTCATCTCCAAAATCTGAGCAAATATCAAAGTCAGATAAAATCTCAAGCGGTTCAGCAGAAGGCAATATTTCTATTTCTGTAGTTACCGTAGCACAATTACCTGCATCTGTATAGCTAAGCGTGTAAATGCCCGCAGTGTATAAAGCAGGGTCTAAAACCGTAATTACTGTACCACCAATAGAAAATGTACCCCCAGAAGGGTCAGCAAATAAGTCCACAGCACCACCCTCTTGACAATAGACTGGAGCTAGATTGACAAATGTAGGGAGATTAGGAACTCCAATATTTTGGTTAATGGAGTTAGTACACTGCGTACCAGAGTCTGTAAAGGTATAAACTAAATCATATATCTGACCAGGAGTAAGGTTGGCAGGGTCTATCATCGTTACAATATCTCCATCTAATGTAAACTCACCTCCCGTTCTATCTACTTTGTCTGATAAAGTAAAAGCAGCAGCACTTGGGCAATAAGTAGTTGCTAAATTCACAAAATTGATAGTGGGCAATGGCTTGATAAAAATATTTTTTTAGAATAAGATCCTGCAACTAAAATTGCAGGATCTTTTTTATTACTTGAGAAGTGGCCTAAAAATGATTTTTTATTATACCAGCTTTAGTTTTTCATAGGATCATTCTTGCGACGCTCCGTTC
>JBBRUH010000514.1:0-3741 GCA_038248005.1 Cytophagales bacterium
AGAAACTGCTCAATTTCTGGAAGCCTATTTTGAGATTAAAAATGGCTTAGTTGCTGATAGCAAAGAAAACGCAGCCAAAGGAGCAACAGCATTGGAAGCAGCATTCTTAGGGTTTGATATGTCAAAATTGACAGATGAAACGCATAAAAAATACATGAAAATTGTAGAAAAAGCAAAAGAACATACAACACATATTATTGAAGGTGATATCGAATACCAAAGAGAAAATTTTGAAAACCTTACTACAAATGTTACTGACCTCATTTCTTTATTAGGAACAGATAAAGTTATCTATCAAGATTTTTGCCCTATGGCTAATAATAACAAAGGAGCGTATTGGTTAAGTGAGGTGAAAGAAATTAGAAACCCCTATTTTGGATCAAAAATGATGACCTGTGGGAGTGTTAAAAAACAATTCAACTAAAAAAAATACTGCTGCAAGCTAAGACGCTTGTAGCAGTATTTATCTCGAAGAGTCTTCGCTTGAATGGCATTAGAAAATATAAAAACAACCTAATAATCTATATTAAAACTAAGGAAATTTAAAAATGAAAAAATTACTTGTCATACTATTTTGTATCTGTTTTTACACTGCCGCAAATGCTCAACATGACCACCATGCAAGCAAGAATGATAGTGTCAAAGCCAAAAGTCCTCGAACATCAGCCATGGCAATGATTGGCGAGAACCATGTACATATTGATTATGGCTCACCAAGTGTAAGGGGGCGAAGTATCTGGAACGGATTGGTCGCCTATAATCAGGTATGGGCTACAGGTGCTCATAAAGCTACTTGGATTGAGTTTTCGGAAGATGTAAAAATCAATAATCAACTCATTGCTAAAGGCAAATATGGTTTCTTTACTATCCCTAACAAAAAAAAGTGGACAATTATAATAAGTAAGGATTGGGATATGCACTTGGCAGATGATTACAAACCTGAAAATGATGTAACCAGAATCAACGTAAAGTCTAAGAAAAATAAGGCTTTGGTGGAGGCTCTGACCTATGAGGTAATCAAAACAGGTGAAAAAGAAGGAATAATAAAAATGAGTTGGGGGAATCTAAATGTTTCTTTCAACTTTGAAAATAAGTAAACCACTATCAATAAAATACCGAAAATGCAAACTCAAAAAAATCTTTATCAAAAAGTATTACCAATAGTCTTAATGCTATTCGCAACTAATCTAATGTATGCCCAAAAAACAGTACACTATGACTTATATGTAAAAGATACCATCGTAAATTTTTCAGGAAAAGAAAAAAGAGCTATTGCCGTAAATGGGCAAATTCCAATGCCTACACTTACATTTACAGAAGGAGATACTGCTGAAATCGTAGTGCATAACCTACTCAACGAAGGTACTTCACTGCATTGGCATGGTTTAATCTTGCCCAACAAAGAAGATGGCGTTCCTTATCTTACACAAATGCCCATCAAACCAAACACGACACATACTTATCGCTTTCCCATTGTCCAAAATGGAACACACTGGTATCATAGCCATCATGGGTTTCAAGAACAAATAGGGATGTATGGTAATTTTGTGATGCTTAAAAAACCAACAGATTCTACTTTCAGAAAAGGAATTGATGATTTGCCGAGTATTCCCATTGTTCTGAGTGAGTGGACAGATTATAAACCTGAAAACATACACCGTATGCTACACAACGCTTCGGATTGGTTTGCTATCAAAAAAGGAACTACTCAAAGCTATGCCGAAGCCATAAAAGCAGGACATTTCAAGACCAAACTTAAAAATGAGTGGAAGCGAATGAGTGCAATGGATGTGAGTGATGTATATTATGACCAACTACTTATTAATGGAAATAATGAAAGTCAAGTTTCTTCTCCTTTGGAGAGGTCAGAAGGTGAGGCTTTCAAAGCAGGCGATAAAGTCAGGTTACGCATCTCTAATGGAGGTGGGTCTTCTTATTTTTGGCTCAAATATGCAGGTGGAAAAATTACTGTAGTTGCCAATGATGGCAACGATGTAGAGCCCGTAGAAGTGGATAGACTTATCATTGGTGTATCAGAGACTTATGATGTAATAGTAAGTATTCTGGCTGAAAATACGGCGTATGAATTTTTGGCGACTTCGGAAGATAGAATAAAATCTACCTCTATTTATCTAGGCAAAGGTATCAAGCAACTGGTCAGCCCTATGCCTAGGCTAACATATTTTGAAGGAATGAAGATGATGAACGGAATGATGAATATGGATGGAAGTATGGATGATATGGGAATGGATATGTCGCTCCAAAAAATGGATATGAATACGGTGATGTATCCAGAAATTAAAGGAAGCCCAATGCCCACTATGAATCAAGAGATGAAGATGGATTCTGATATGAATCACTCTATGCCTGTTGCCAACTCTAGTTCAAAAATAGTTACACTTAATTACGCTATGCTAAAATCGCCAGACAAGACAACTCTTCCCAAAGATGCTCCCATAAAGGAATTGCAATTTGAGCTTTCGGGTAATATGAATCGGTATGTATGGAGTATGGATAATAAAGTGCTTTCTGAGGTAGATAAAATTTTGATTAAAAAGGGTGAAAATGTAAGAATCATCCTATACAATGGCTCTATGATGCGTCATCCTATGCACTTACACGGGCATGATTTTAGAGTCTTGAATGGACAAGGTGAGTATTCACCACTCAAAAATGTGCTTGATATTATGCCTATGGAAACGGATACCATTGAGTTTAATGCTAATCAAGAGGGAGATTGGTTTTTTCACTGTCATGTCTTATACCATATGATGGCAGGAATGAACCGTGTTTTTTCTTATGAAAATCAAGCTCCTAATCCCTATTTGCCAGATAAGAAAATGGCTTATAAAATGTTACAAAAAGAAAGTAATCGCTTTCACCTAATGGCACAAAATGACTTTGCTACCAATGGAAATGATGGAATGCTAATGTTACAAAATACTCGTTGGAGTATTGGTACAGAATGGCGTTTTGGGTATAATAATATGATGGGTTATGAAACAGAAACCCATATAGGGCGATACATTGGCAAAATGCAATGGTTTATGCCTTTCGTTGGCTTTGATTGGAGATATCGAAAATTTGGCAGAGATGAGCAAGAAACGAACCTGTTTCAGCAGACCAACTCAAAAGACAATCGTACTCTTTTTAGTCTAGGTTTCAATTATACCTTGCCTATGCTGTTGGTCTTTCAAGCCGAAGTGTTTCACAATGGCGATGTGAGGCTACAATTGATGCGAGAAGACATCCCTATTTCTAAAAGACTAAGAGCAGGCTTTATGCTCAATACTGATATGGAGTACATGGTAGATTTAAGATACATTGTAGGTAAAAACATAGGAATCAGAACGCATTATGATAGTGATATGGGTTTTGGAGCGGGTCTTTCGTTAAATTATTAGAGGTCGGTTTCTTGTGAAAGTTTCTTAAAAGTTTTTATAATACTTTAAAAATAAAATGAATATCTTTTTAAACAAAATGCTCATTATCAGATTATTAAAAACTTATAACTAATTTCTTATTTAGGGAAAGGCAAGTAAAAAATATACCAAAAGCTTCATTCTTAGTACAAATAATTAAAGTTCAATACTACATAACTTCTAAATATTTTAGACCTTCCAAGTCTGTCAGACTTGGAAGGTCTAGTATAGCCTGAGGCTGCAAGCTCTGGGCTATGGAGAAATGAGATAAATTACTTTTTTCAAAAAATGTCTAATAGTTTGGTAAAATACTCATTAT
>JBBRUH010000515.1:0-3741 GCA_038248005.1 Cytophagales bacterium
AGAGTATCTATATGAGAAAAAAAGCATACTGAACCCACCCTTACAAATATAACACTACCTAATTTTGGATATAATCATTATCATCAACACTATGAGGAAATTCAAAAAATCTATGAAAAGCAGATAGAGTCATTAAAAGATGAAATACAGCACCTTAAATCCGTAATTGATAAAATAATAACAAAGAATTAAAGACTTGAATCTAAAAAATTATTCATCTCAAATACATCAAGGAACTGCTATATTTGAGATGATAGAAACGGTACATCTAGCCTTATACAATATCAAAAACCAATACATTTTTAAAGATAAGTCTTTTACTTGCTACATTCTATTTCGAGATTTTTACTTGCCATGCCCAACAGCTCGCAGGGAGATTTATCTTAGAGGATGACGGGATTCCCTCTATAGAAGTATATTCTGTCTTAAAAGATAACAAGGGTTTTATCTAATACTCAGCAAAATCAGTGTTGATTACTTATTCTAGTAAATCAAAAAACCTCATAAATTACTGCTTTTTCTCATAATCCCACTTGGTGGTATTGAGCATGTGGATGATGTCTTTTTTGATAAATTCAATAACAGGAGCAAGGGAATCATTCTTAGTAGCTGTTCTAAAATACAATGCTCCACGCATAAAATGCTTGCTCGAGTCACTGATATAAAATTGAAATTGACTAGGCACTTCTCCCTCTAACTCATAGATAGAAGCCGTTTTGCCAGAGGGCGTTTTGATGACACTCTCCTCTACACCAGAAGCCTTTATCATGTGTTTGCTGATTAGCCTGTGAGAATCATCTATAAATTCTGCTAAGAATGCAGGGTCTTTATCTAAAGATTTGTAGGTAATCTGCACATCTGCTTTGAAGCCAGGGTAGATAATATGAATCCAGTGTGGCTCTTTAATCCCTGAAGAATCAGGGCGGATATAAGCTTGTTTAGAATATTCAAAAGAATATGGATGATCTTCTTTCATAGCTTGGTAAGTAGCTTCGGGCAAGTCTATCCTATTAAATCCTGTAGGCTTAGGGACATAACTATCTGAAGAAGAACCACAGGCATTCAAAATTAAAATACCTAAGAAGGAGATAGACCACAAAATGTTTTTTGAGTAATTTGGAAAAGAAATTATCATATTTTTAGAGGAGGATTTTTTCATATTATTTTCAATATTCAAGGAAGATTAGGTGTTTTTTCATAAGTAAATGGTCAAAATTGCTTTATGTTCCGACCTTATTACAAAGAACTGATTATTGTAATCTTGCTGACAGGACTCATTATTTACAACTCATCACTTAAATACAAATCTATTCATTTCACTCTTAAATTTAGACTTTCCAAGCCATTAAAATTTGAAAAGTCTATGCACGCTTTTTTTAACGGTTTTTTGTCAAGTATTATTGAAGTTTAGAGTAGGATTAAACATTACTATTGTTTTATTCTAAATGATTACTTGTTCGGATACTGGACAATGATTAAACTCTAAGCCCCAATCCTTTCACCAAAAGGGAAAGTAAGTTACCTACTATTAAAGTCCCTCTTTTGTAGTGCAAAAGCTTAAAGTTTAATAAGATATAATCTCTAAAAGTTTTAGACTTTCCAAGTCTGACAAACTTAGAAAGTCTAGCCTCCTATTAGACTCCTTGTAAGGTGTCCCACCTTCGGAAATCATTGGTGTCTTACCAAGATTAGGCTAATACACAACCTCAAAATTCAAATGCCTCCACAGAAGACATGGATTTAATGTGAGGTTATCTTACCTCAATATTAATAATAATTGATGGTTCTTAGGCTATGATTAGCTTTTTATGCAAAAAAATCCTTATTTTGTGCAAATAAAAATTCAATAACTCCGCTTAATTATGGACATAAAAACTATTAATAATCCCAATTTTTGGCAAAAAAATTACCCTGAAGGAGTCTCTTATGAGATTGAAATGGAAAAAATAACTTTGCCAGCCGTTTTAAAACGAACCTATCTTACTGTACCCGAGCGAACAGCGATGGTGTTTTTAGAACAAGAAATAGAGTATAAAATCCTTGCCGAATGGGTCAATCGCTTTGCCAATGCTTTGACTAATCTAGGGGTTAAAAAAGGAGATAGAGTCGCTCTGATGCTCCCTAATATGCCTCAGTTTATCGTAGCAAATTACGCCCTCTTGCAAATAGGTGCAGTAGGTTCCAAGGGAAGAAACCTCAAGCCAATCCCTGATTCGTATAAGTTTTTCTTCACAAATAAGATAGAAGGTCTAATGCCTGTAGAAAGTCTAAAATTCACCCATTTGAGGGGTCGCCACAGTGAAAAACCTACCAATAAAGGCATTTCTATTCTTTTATAACCTGTTCCAAAGAAATTAAAAGGTAATTCATTAGCATATACTGAATCTGCCCCTCTTACCTCTACAAACATGCTACATGGATTATTATTAATGACCAGTGTCCTTTCCCAATTATTGGTAAACTGCAAGCCAGATTATAAAAAAAACTTATTCTGTGAATCATACTGCCTATAATACGCACCTATATGGCTGCCATCTACATTGACTCCATCATCATTGATGACTTGAAACTTATCTACAATGCCTCCCCCAGTAAGCTGGAAAGCATGCAAGCCGAAAAATAAGCCGACTTCTTTCTTCTGTGCTTGGCTTATCTGAATGGCTATACACAGGAATAAAAGGCTAAGTAATTGTTTTCTTTTCATAAGATTAACGGCTTAGCTCGATAATAGCATTGTTAGAAGCTAATCTGACATAATTATTGGTGATTGCTTCTACATCATACGTTCCTGTTCCTATATCGAGTGGATCTCCTCCTTCATTATCTAAAAATTCAAGTAACGTAAGTTGGCTGTCTTTTTTTCTACCAATAGGATAATAGACAGAGCGTCTATTGCTACTTGCTTCACTAGTGAGCGTATATTCGTAAGCAAGTGCTATATTATTTAACTCTGGCTCAAAAAAATCTCCAGTAAATCTAATCGTGCCTACATCTGTTTTCGCATTATTAGGAGGATTAAGATAAGTATAAGTGATTTTGTCTATGTTCCATTCTCCTCTGATTTTATCTTCAAAGCGAGTCTGCCAGTGTTCTTGCCCACAACCACCTAAGAGGAGCAATAAACACAATATTGAGAAAAGGCTTACTTTGTACATAATGGTAAAGTTTAAAAGTTTGTTGTTATTTTAGATTGATTTTATAGCCAAAGGAAAACATTAATTGCGATGATTTACGAGCAAGAGGGTATTCTCGATCTTCAAACAGAGCTTTACTACTTATATTTGTTATGCTGTTTACGTATCTAGTATCTAATGTGAAATTCCAAATATCAAGCCCTAAACCCAATATATACTCGAGAGTGAACGGGTGATAACTATTGTCTGAACTACCAATTACAGCATAACCTCTTTGAAGTGGATAATTAGGGTCATTAGTATTAGGTGCTTGATTAGCCCTATAAGCATCTTTATGAAAAACCATTGCTGGTAATAAGCCTATATGTCCATTTAATGAAATCCACTTATTGAATTTTATGAGTCTAACTCCACAAACTAACGGAAAATCTATCCTTCTGAACTTTTCTTGTCCTCCAAATAAAGAAGGTTCTGGAAGAGTGCCATTTGTTTCACCATTTACATAAAATGGATATTCTTGTGGACTTGTATTAATCATGTATTTATCATCCCAATTATTGGTAAACTGCAAGCCAGATTATAAAAAAAACTTATTCTGTGAATCATA
>JBBRUH010000516.1:0-3736 GCA_038248005.1 Cytophagales bacterium
AAAAATAGGTCTGATTTTTTGTGTGTTTACTATTGTAAGAAAAAATACGCTATATTTTACAAAAAAAAACTAGATTCTCTTACTCCATTTCCTTTCTCAATTCTTCTATTTGCTCGAGGGTCAAACCTGTTGCCTTTAAAATGGTAGTATCATCAAGCCCTAACACAATCAAATTCTTAGCAATTTCTATTTTCTCATCTACTTTTCCTTCTATTTTCCCCTCTTTAAAAGACGTTTGCAAGAAGCAGTAAAATCCAAGTAGTTTTTTTCACTATCGCGGTAAGATTGTAATTGCTTGTCATTAAATTGAGCAATTTCGGCTACCTGAAAGAGTTTTTTAAAAATTCTTTCTTGTAATTTAGAAGGAATAGAATCTAGCTTAGACAAGTTTTTGAGTATATAAAGCCACTTCTCAAAGTGAGTTTCGGTTTCTTCTAAAGTCTTGTTGAATTTCTTAATTTCTACAAAAATAAAACGTAACTTATCATAAAATACTTTTTGGGTTTCTTTCTCTATCAAACGAATGTCGTGCAAAAGTTTGCTCGGATTATCTTTATCCTCCTCAAAAATAAAATTCATAATGGCAATGGAAAACACTGCATTGAGTTGATAGTTCCATTCTCCTCTTTTAGCTTGTTCTTGAATAGGAAAAGTAGTATAATATAAACTCAAGTCTTTGAAATAATCTTGTTTGGCACGTTGCATTTCTACAATAAATTTCTCCCCTTTTTCATTTTCACAATAAAGGTCAAATATGGGTTTTCTATCCAAGTCAGAAGTGCCCAAATGCTCACTTTTGAGGTAAGTCAAATCAATGATTTTTCCTTTATCAGTAAGTAATTGATTCAAAAAATCAATCAGTAAATCCTTGTTGGCTTCTTCGCCAAATATCTTCTCGAAGCCAAAATCAGTAAATGGATTGATGTATTTTTCTACAATCATATCTGCAATTTTCCTTTTAACGAAGTTACAAAAAATAAAAATCAGGACACTCTTTGTGCCTGATTTTTCGGTAGCTTGTTGTTGTGAGAAAAAGTACTTCAAGATACTTACTACCTCTTACCAAAGGTATATCTCAATCCTAGACGAGCATTAATCAAGAAATATTTTTGGGAAACTCCATATTCTCTGACTGTGAAATCATTGGGTAAATAACGCAAGGTAGGGCTAAAGTTTAGCTCTAGATTAGGCAAGATATTTCTGCTTAGAGATAAACCCAACTGATAACTCAGCCCTACTTTTGATTTAAAAATAGAAGCTTGATTCGCACCAATATCCAGACTTGTAGAATCGTTTTGCAATACTTGTCCACGGGTTTTGAGTGAGAGATTGGCAAAAACACCAACTTGTCCCCCTATTCTCCATTTGCCTAGTATTTGTTGATAGCCAATCAACAAAGGAATATCATACATTTCATAGCGATTATAAATTTTCTTTTGAGTAAGCATAGTACGAGTCAAAGGAATCATTCCCTGAATGGCTTCTAACTCTCCAGCTAAGTTGGTGCGGTAGTGAATAATTCCCTCTACCATTTCAGTTTCAATGAGTGTATTAGTATAATTCAATCTTTCGGCACTCGTAGTTCTTTGGATGCCCGAGCTAAATGTAAAGCCAGACTGGTGAGTAAGCGTAAATTGTAGTCCTATTTGGCTTGTCTCAAGCAAAGCCTCCGAGTTTTTGCGTAACAAGAGCAAGCTATCATTTCCATTGGTTTTATCACTGAGGGTTTTGTGAGCATAGCCAATTCCTCCTAGTAACTCTATTCCCAAAGAAAAGGCTTTATGTAAGGGCTTGGTGGGCAAAACATGCATAGCATTGAGAAGGCTGTCTTTTTGCCAAATGAAAGTATCTTCTTTTTGAAAATTCACTGGAAATGGAGTGAGCAAATCAACAACAAGAAGACGTTCTTGAGTACTATTTTTAGCTAAAAACACATTCTCATCAGAAGAATTCAATGAAGAAACTTCAGCATTCCTTTGGGTTGTGGGAGCAGTATTGATGGTTTCTGTCTTCTCGTTCTGAATGGCTAATTTATATATCTTATCACTTGATTTTGAGATAGGTACGTTTTCTTTTATTGCTGTTGTTTTGTTTTTTTGAGAAGAATATAAATCTAAAGGTGCATTATTTCGATTAGACTTAGTTTCTATTTTTTGATTTTCTTTAGCTTCATCTTCTTTTAAAGAAATAGTTTTCTGAGAAGAAGTAGATGCTTCTTTTCTTGTCTCTTCTGTATCCGTAGTGATAGCTTGAGTAGCTTCTATTGTCTTATTCTTCTCTTGTGAGAACAGAGAAGTATTAGAAAAATCAAAACTTGTAAAAGACCAATATGTACTTATGGAAGCCAATAAAAGCACTCCAACTATCGGAAAAGCGATGAAAAAGCGATTTCTTCTCTTATTCTCTTGGTTTAAGAGATTGATTTTAGGTTCTATATTTTTCCAGACTGAGTGAATATCCACAGGAGATTCATACTCATTCAATTCTTTTTTGACTTGTTTTCTAAATTTTTCCCACTTCATGATGGTAGATAGTTAGTATTGGTAGTATTAATTTTCTTTTGGAGCAGTTTTCTTGCCCTTCCTAGCTGAGATCTTGAGGTACTTTCACTGATGGTAAGTAAATAAGCAATTTCTTGATGGCTATATCCTTCTATCACATAGAGGTTAAAAACCACTCTGTAGCCTTCTGGAAGTTCTCTGACCAACTTAATGATTTCTTCTTCATTGAGATGGCTATAGACTTCGGGTTCTGAGGGTTCTTCTTCGCACCATTCGGTGAGAGGCTCTTCTTTTTTACGATTGGTTTTGTGAAGTGACTGCAAGGCACAACGCACGGTGATGGTCTTCATCCAGCCTTCAAATGAACCTATGGGATGGTAATTGCTGATAGCTTTAAAAATACGAATCAGGCTTTCTTGAAGCATGTCTTTTGCAATAGCATCTTCAGCAGCATAGCGTCTGCAAATCGTCATCAATTTACCTGAATAACGTTCTACAAGCATAAATTGCCCTCTTTTATCACCCTCTTGACAGCTCTTGATGAGTTGCTCCTCAGTGAGATGATTCTGTTTTTTTAGCTGAAAAAAATTCAAAGTAGTTCATGTTAATAGATGGATAATTAGAAATCATTTGATAGCGATAAAGCTACCAAATGATTTTTTTAAATGATGTTTATTGTGTCAGTTACCTATAATAAAACTAAACTCTCCACTGATTTCTACTTCTTCTGGTGGATTAATATTATAGAAAAAACCTTTATTTAAGAGTGTTCCACTAAAAACCCCCTCTGCTAAATCACCAAAACCATTAAATGGATTATAAACTGTTAATAAAAAAGTTTGAGAAGAAGGAGGAGGAGTAAAGGACATATTATCATAGCTTATTCTCCAATTATTTATTGAATCTGCTAGATAGAAACCTACATACTCAGTTTCCCATTGATTACTATAACTATCAGTACCGAAAAGCATATACAAGATAGATGTTGTATCAGATGAATTATAGGTATTGATAAGTAAACTTGCGTCACTCCAGGGAAAGCCTGAATTTCCATTTATAATCGGATAAAACTTACTCACCCCATTAACGGTGATTTTCATATAATTGGTAGGTGCTGAACAAGCAATGATTTGTCCTACACTTACCTGTTCATTTATATTGATTGTTGTTGCTTCACTCTGTGATGAATTTACCACATCAACTCCAGTAATCTCTACTTCTGAATTAGCTCCACA
>JBBRUH010000517.1:0-3720 GCA_038248005.1 Cytophagales bacterium
GAGGGTGGTTTGATTGTGATTTTTGTCTTGGTATTGTTTTTAGGTAATGTGCGTGCAGGCTTGGTAGTAGCTTCGGTAATTCCTCTAGCCTTGCTTTTTGCCTTGGGGATGATGAATGTTTTTGGAGTATCAGCCAACTTGATGAGCCTCGGAGCGATTGACTTTGGGCTGGTAGTAGATGGAGCTGTCATTATTGTAGAAGCCATTGTCCACAGGATTTACCATACTTACCCTAACCAGACTCTCAGCCAAGACGAGATGGATGCGACTGTATTGAAATCTTCTGTCCAAATCCGTAAATCAGCCGCTTTTGGGGAGATTATCATCTTAATGGTATATCTACCTATTCTGACTCTCACAGGCATAGAAGGTAAGATGTTTAGTCCAATGGCAAAGACAGTGGGTTTTGCTATTTTAGGAGCATTGATTCTTTCATTGACCTATGTGCCTGCTATGGCTGCCCTTGCCTTGAATAGAAAAATCATCATCAAAAAGAATTTTTCAGATAGAATGATTGAATTTTTTCAAAGCATTTATAGACCTGTGTTAGTCAAAGCATTGAGGGGGAAAGTATTGGTGGTGAGTATGTCTGTGGTTGTATTGGTTTTTTCTTTAGGCGTTTTTTCACAAATGGGAGGAGAGTTTATCCCCAAACTAGATGAAGGAGATATGGCACTGGAAGTCAGGTTGCAGACAGGCACGAGCCTAAGCCAGACAGTCAAAGTATCGAGTCAGATGGAGGCGATTCTTTTGAAGTTTCCAGAGGTAATTACTACGGTTTCTAAGGTAGGTACTTCTGAAATCCCAACAGACCCTATGCCTATAGAAGCCAATGACCTCATGGTAGTGCTTAAAGATAAATCTGAATGGACTACAGCCAAGACCAAAGACGAACTCATCGAGAAAATGCAAGAAGCCTTGGCAATTATTCCAGGCGTAGCCGTAGAGTTTCAGCAGCCTATAGAGATGCGTTTTAATGAGCTAATTACAGGTATTAAATCAGATGTAGCCGTTCAGATTTACGGAGAAGACTTAAGCATCTTAGCCAAAAAAGCTCAAGAAGTAGCCAAGAATATCCGAAACATAGAAGGCGTAGCAGACCTTAAAGTAGAAGCCGTTGAGGGCTTACCTCAAATGCAAATTACTTATCAAAGGGCACAAATCGCACAATATGGCTTGACAATAGAAGACCTCAACCGACAAGTCCGAATGGCATTTGCAGGAGAAGTAGCAGGGCAAGTCTATGAAGGCGAAAAACGCTTTGACCTCGTAGTACGCTATGCACCAGAGGCTAGAGCAGGCATCCAGAGCCTTGAAAATCTCTATGTAGATTTACCCAATGGAGGCGGGCAAATCCCGATGAGCCAAGTCGCTAAGATTGATTTTGTAGATGCTCCTGTGCAGATTTCTAGAGAAAATACCCGCCGCAGAATCACCGTAGGGCTCAATGTAAGAGGACGAGATGTAGAAAGTGTAGTCAATGAAATCCAAGCAAGACTCAAGCAAAAAGTCTCACTCCCTGCAGGGTATTATTTTAAATATGGAGGTCAATTTGAAAACCTACAAAAAGCCAAAAATAGACTGATGATTGCCGTACCCCTTTCCTTGGGTTTAATCTTCGTTTTGTTGTATTTCACCTTTGGCTCTATCAAGCAAAGTGCCTTGATATTCACTGCGATTCCTTTCTCTGCCATTGGTGGGATTTTTGCCCTTTGGCTAAGAGGAATGCCTTTTAGTATTTCGGCAGGGGTTGGTTTTATTGCCTTGTTTGGGGTAGCGGTTTTAAATGGAATTGTGCTAATAGGCTATTTTAATGACCTTGAAGAGGAAGGAATACACAATATTTATAAAAGGATTTTAGAAGGTACTCAAGTCAGGCTTCGCCCTGTGTTGATGACGGCTACAGTGGCTAGCTTGGGATTTTTTCCGATGGCTTTCTCTACAGGCTCAGGAGCAGAAGTACAGAAACCTTTGGCTACAGTAGTGATTGGAGGTCTATTGACAGCTACTTTGCTTACTTTGATAGTCATTCCTATTCTCTATTCTTGGATAGGGGGAAGAAATGAATCCATGCAGTTTACTAAAAATCCTCTTCCAAAAACAGGTACAATGATGGGTTTATTGCTCGGAATGATGCTTTTAGGAAATCTTGCACAGGCACAAAACACACCTCAAGAGATTAGCCTAGAAGATGCACTCACACAGGCATACCAAAACAATGAAAGTTTAAAGATTGCGGATTCACCTATACAACAAGCAAATTACCAAGCCAAACACAATTTTACGCTGAACCCATTGGATATTCAGATGCAGTTTGGCAATATCAACAATGCCGATACAGATGTGAGCATTAGTGCCATTCAGAGTTTTGCCTTGCCTGGTGTTTATCGCAGCAAAAAAGAATTTTACCAAGCCCAAAGCCAACTCGGAGTAGAGGCCAAACAGGTTACTAAAAATGAGCTTACTTACCAAGTCAAGCAGGCATATTATCAATGGCTTTTTCTGTATGAAAAAATGGAATTGATTCGCTCTAGAGATAGCCTTTTGCAAGACCTCAAGCGTATTGCTTCTCTCAAAGTAAAGGCTGGAGAGACTTCGCCCATAGAGCAAAGCCGAGCAGCACTAGAAGCTGGACAGATTCAACAGCAACTCCAAGAGATAGAGCAAGAGATACAAATTCAGATGCAAATCTTACAGAACTTGCTCAATACAAAGGAAGATTTACGCCCTCGTCAGACAAAAATGACTCGCCCACAAAATGAGTTATTGAGCATAGAAGTGGCAAATAATCCTACACTCAATTATCTGCAACAGAGTGAGAAGCTACAATTAGCCCAAAGCCAATGGTATAAATCACAGAAGAAACCTAGTCTGCATGCAGGTTATTTTAATATGCGTGAAGCAGGTACTTTTAATAGGCATGTCGTCATTGCAGGTTTGAGTATCCCGATAGGGCGAAGTGAAGCTAAAAATGTACAAGAAGTAGCACAGATGCAAGCAGACATGATTTCCCAAGAGCGAGAGTATAAACAAAGACAGCTCACTCAGCAACTGAAAGTTTTGCAAGATAAATTGCTCCAAAATAGCCAAAAAAGAGCTTATTATGAAGGAGAAGCCCTCACACTTGCCAAAAATATTCAAGAAAAAACCCGTAAAAGCTACCGATTAGGTGAGATAGATTATTATCAATTTGCCCAAACTCGTCAGGAGGTTTTCTTGATAGAGCAAAGTTATTTACAGACTTTATTGACACATTATTTACTTCAAAGCGAAATGGAATATCTAGCAGGTAAATAATAATTTCTTCTCAAAAAAAATTAATCTTAAAATCAACATACAATGAACATATATTCAATATTCTTAGCAAGCCTTTTACTTGGCTTAGCCGCTTGCAGTTCTTCGCCAAAAGAAGAAAATCAGCCTAGTACGCCCACCGAATCAAAAAGTACAGAACTGAGTCTTAACCAAGCTCAAATCAAAAAAATAGGACTTACTTGGGGGGAAAGTCAAAGCAAAAAACTTTCTACCAGTGTTTTTGTCAATGGAAAAGTAGATGTACCTCCTCAAAATCAAGCGACTGTGCATGCCCGTCAAGAGGGTTTTGTGCAGTCTATTAAAGTCTTGCCTGGTGACTTTGTGAAGCGTGGTCAGATACTTGCCGTGTTAGAAAATCGTGATTATTTGCGTTTACAAGAGATGTACCTTACTGCTAAAAGTGAA
>JBBRUH010000518.1:0-3702 GCA_038248005.1 Cytophagales bacterium
ACTCCAATGATACTGGAGGAGGAGATGCTATCACATTGACACCTAGTGTAGCTTTAAAGCCACTTACAACCTATCGATTACGTCTTGCAGGTGTGGAAGCAAACAGAGCTGGAGTTTTGAATGATCGTATTATATTTCAAGACTTTGTCTCTAATTTTACTACAGCCACGAATAATACGGGGGGTTCAACTACCCTTACAGGAGTATCTTTTACAAAAGTAACAGGTACCGCACTAGGTACAGGAATAAATGATCGCTTTACAAGCCTAGAGATTGGTCCTGATGGAAAATTATACGGGAGTACTGTGGCAGGACAAATCAAAAGATGGAATATTAATGCAAATGGCACACTTGCAAATTTGGAAGTGCTTACTCCTGTATTGGTAGCCTCTCCAAATCCTGAGACAGGAGTAACTGATACCAATCCTCGTTTGATTATTGGATTTACTTTTGATAAAAATGCTACTGCGGGTAATTTGATAGCCTATATCACACACAATGCAGCAGTATTGACAAATGGCCCAAATTGGGATGGAAAAATAACGCAATTAAGTGGTCCTAACTTGAGTGTAGTGAAAGATTTAGTCATCAATCTACCTCGCTCTACCAAAGACCACCTTACGAATAGCATTGTCAATGGCCCTGATGGAGCATTATATATTAGCCAAGGAAGTAATACAGCAGGTGGAGACCCTGATGCTGCTTGGGGAAATCGCATAGAAAGCCTACTTGCAGGAGCTATCTTAAAACTTGACTTAGAGAAACTTCCAGAAGCACAATGGCCTCTTAATGTTTATACTACCAGTGATATAGCTGTCATCAACAATGCCTCGGCTACTTCTATGGCAATGTCAGATGGTACTTATAACCCTTATGCCAATACCTCACCGCTTACTATTTTCTCATCAGGTATTCGTAATGCATATGACCTTGTATGGCATAGTAATGGAACTTTGTATGCACCTACCAACGGAACAGCTGGTAATAATACATCTTCCCCAAATACACCTGCTAGTGACACTTATGTAACTGCAACCAATGGAAATAGAGTAAGAAGGACAGATGGGACTTTTTATGAGTACCCTGCTTTCCCTAATGTGCCTGCCGTGCGTGGTGGAGAAACTCAAAAAGATTGGCTTTTTAAAGTTAGTCAAGGGAGCTATCATGGACACCCTAATCCCTATCAAGGACATTTTGTATTAAACCATGGTGGGATTACTTATAATGGCATTCTAGGACAAACTACTGCTCATAAAGATGTAGCAAAATATGCTGCATCAGTCCTTCCTGACCCTTCTTATGTAGAGCCTGTCTTTGATTTTGGATTTAATAAATCTCCTAATGGTGCTATTGAGTACAAGAGCAACGCCTTTGGAGGAGTACTTAAAAATAAACTTTTAGTAGTAAGATTTAGTGGGCAGAAAGACATTATTGCCTTAGAACCTGATAACTTAGGTAATATCACTGCTGCTTACACAGGAATAGCTGGTTTTACAGGCTTTATAGACCCTCTAGAGTTAGTAGAAGATACTCGAAATGGTAATATTTACATTGCCCAATATGATAGAAATGGTGATGTAAACCAGCAAATTGTTTTGTTGAGAGCAGATGTGCCTGCTACAGATGCACCAGAAATTATAGTCAATAATGTGTTGCGTATTAGTAACCCTATTACTGATGCCAATGCTACTACTCAAAATCTACTCATTAGTAATGATGGAAATATAGATTTAGAAATTTCAAATATTGCCTTTACTGGAGCAAAAGCATCAAAATTCAGTTTACCAAATGGACAAACTAGTTTCACTATTCCTTCGGGTAGTAGTATTAATGTGCCAATAGCTTTCAATGCTACGGTAGCAGGTGATTTAGGGACAAATATTGCTAATTTAGTTATTACTAGCAATCACCTAGGCAATACCAACTTTACCACTACTGTAAGTCTAAGAGGATTAGGCACACAAGGTTCTGGCGGAACAAATGAGCCTTCATTACAAGCCATTCTTGATGTATATAATATACCTGTCAATGTAGGAGATGATAATCCTAGTACTAATGTACTTCATGGCTCTATCCAAGACGGTTCGTTACTTGGTGAAGAAGTCTCTATCCAAAAATTTGAAAAAGCCTCTACAAATCCAGTAACAGTAGAGTTATTAGCTGTTTACGGACCTACTGGTACTAATCCCATCGTAAACTTTGGCTGGTATCAGTCTGGGAATATAGCAAGTGGGCAAGCCATTCTAAGTGTAGCTAATACTCCTACAAGTAATGGGCAAACGATTAATCCAATAAGTACAGGTACTACAAGTTTTGATTTGGGTATAGGAGTGCCTTTTGGCTTTTTTAGTGAATGGCCTTTCTTCTCTAACCGTAAAATATACAGTGAAGATGCTTTAAATACTTTCTCGGGTGCTATTCCTCATCATGTGAGGGTTTACCCAATGAAAAGTATTAGTGGAGATGTGATTCCTAATCAATACATAGTAGCCTTTGAGGAACATACCACAGGCTTTGACTATCAGGATATTATCTTGTTGGTCAAAAATGTAAAACCTTATGTAGAGTCTGTATTACCTTCTATAGTGTTTACGCCTTCTACTCGCAATGTTATTGTAGAAGTAGGCAGTAATACAGATACTTGGTTTAAGTTAGATGTCCCTGGAGCTACTACTACCAATGTAACATTTACGGCAATAGACCCAGCTACCGGACAAACACCTACTTGGCTTAAACCCAAAACAGGTAACTGGGGAGAATCTTTAACTTACAACTCTACGCTCAACGCATTACCTTTTGATGTTACCTCAGCAGCATTGCCTTTTGGTGATCATCAAGCTACTATTACTGCATCAGCTGCTGGATACTCTAATGGCACAATGACTATCATGCTTTCAGTAGTGCCTCTCATTAACTGGACTTATAATATCAACTTCCAAATGGTTGGGAATACTATCCCAGCAGGATTTTTCTCTGATACAGGGCTTCCATTTCAGACCCAAGTCAAAAATGGACAAAGCTACGACTTTGGATGGGTAAGCCCTATTAATGGAACTCCTAAGGATAATACAGGCTCTGCTAGATTTAGAAACATAGCAGGGATAAACCAAGAAGTAAGGACATTGAACCAATTTCAGCGTTCTACCTCTCCAGGAAATCAATCACTTTGGGCGAACTGGCAAATCAATATTCCTAATAATACTTATTATGTAGAAGTAGCATCAGGTGATACTTTCTTTAATAGTGAGCATAAAGTAGATGTGGAAGGTGTAGAAGTGTTAAATTTTCCATTGATTGCTACAGTAACAAACCCTACAGTACAACAAAGCACTTTTGGTTTTGCAAAAGCAATTGGAGAAGTAAATGTAGCTGACGGTACACTCAATCTTTCTCCTATCGGAAATGGAAATACCAAGATAAGTTATATCAAAATAGGTACACCAGGGTTGGCAAATATAAGATTAGGGTTCACGCCTTCTATTATTAATGAAACAGCTCTTTTTGGTTCAGGCGTAAATATCTTTAATACTACACTTACTGCTACAGCAGGTTCACCTACCAATATTAATCTGGAGGTGATTTCAGGAAGTACTTGGCTCTCTGTTCCTGCTACTTCTGGGGTGGGTTCACTTAATTTGACAGCAAATGTAACAAACCTATCTGTTGGAACTTACCAAGGACGTATCCGAGCTACTTTTCCAG
>JBBRUH010000519.1:0-3699 GCA_038248005.1 Cytophagales bacterium
CTTAGTGATTGCACATAGGCAAAAGAAAAAGGGAATGGCTTGGGCCAGAGCTGGTTCAAGTGCACTAGCTATTATTAGAGTTCATCGTATCAATGCCCAAATAGCTGCATAAATGACACGACAATTGCTACACTAAGATTTTAATTACGAAGAATGTTTCCATTTCTCCTTTGCCTTTTATTATTATATTCGGTCTTCGTTTACAAACAAAGAAATCTTTAATGTATTCATAGGTTTCTGCGGAGATATTAACTTTATTTACCTCTCCATTACTTTCCATTCGTGAGGCTACATTCACAGCATCTCCCCAAATATCATACGCTAAGCGTGTTGCACCTACGATTCCTGCGACTACCCTTCCTGTACTAATCCTTAAACGACATTGCCAATAATTTCCTTTCTTTTCTTCAAACCTATCTTTCATAAAGTTTTGGATGTCAATGGAAGCTAAGATGACATGTATCGGATTGGTTTTATTAGGAGTTGGAACTCCTCCTGCACACATATAAGCATCACCTATGGTCTTGATTCGTTCTAAGCAATATTTTTGGACAATCTTATCAAAGCTACTGAAGCAATCGTCTAGCTCACTCATTAATTTGGAAGCAGGCATTCTAGAGGCAATATCAGTAAAACCCACAAAATCTGTAAAGATAATACTTACTTTATCATAATATTGGGTAGGTATTTTACCTCGTGTTTTTAACTTATCAGCAATTTTAACAGGAAAAGTGGTATAAAGTAGCTTTTCTAATAAATCCCTTTCTTCTTTAATTTGATTTCTGAGTCGGTGGAGCTCTACTGCTGCTTTAACACGTGCAAGAAGTTCTTCTTTATTATCATCAGTAATAGGCTTACGGACATGGTCATTTACTCCTACCTCAAAGGCTTTTTTCAAATCACTTACTCCTGTATTACCAGTTACCATAATGACAGGCGTATCAGAAAGAGATTCAAGTTTTCTTACTTCCATCACAAACTCTATCCCCTCATCGGCTTTGGGTATCATCCAATCTGTAATTACCAAATCAGGCTTTTTCACTAAAAAAATATCCATAGCTTCTTCTTTTGAAGTTGCTTGTAATATATCATAATACTCTTAGAGGTAGAGTGTAATCGTGTTTAGATACTCAAAGCTATCATCTATGACTAGTATTGAAGGATTTTTCATAATCTATTTGGACAAAGTATTGAAGGTGATTAAATCTTGAAAGCTTGTTTTATAATTTCTATCTCTATATTTCAGAAGACTAGCTTTCCAAGTAGTAATGATTTCATTTTTATCATTGATTGCTTCGATAGCTCTCTTAATCTCACTATGATTATACCATTTGATATTTTTGAGTATATCTACATTGCTTACAATTTCATTTTTTAGGTTGTATGACAATTTTTGTGGTAAACAATAAAACTAGTGTCCTTAATATATTTAACTTTCTTATTATCAGGCAGATACATTTTTATAGTAACCTTAATTATTCAAACCCAACAAAAATTGTCAGATAACCTAATTTTTAATCAAAAACTTACAAAAAAACTTCTATTTTTTTGTAATAAATAAAAAAAAACCAAATTCTCTTAGGAATAAAGAGGATTTGGCTTTGTAAAAATCGTTAATAAAGGCTTATAACTTACCTAGAAGTTCTTCCTTTTTAGTTTTAAACTCTTCTTCGCTGATAGCTCCACTTTTTTTGAGATGAGAGAGTTTTTCTAATTTTTCAAATACTTCTGCTTTGCTATTGCCACCGTCTGTCTTGCGAATATTAGAAGCATACTCTTTCCCTTTTTCAAATTCTTCTTCATAGGCTTTCTTGCCTTTGTTGATGTCAAAATCAAAGAGAGAACCACCTGACTCAAAGTGATTGATAAAAACTCGCCCCATTGCATACGTAGAAGCTCCTGATAAGATAACCATAGATACACTTCCTAAGATAGAACCTACCCCTGGAATGCCTTTAATCAGACTTGCACCTATGCGAGCAAGTGTACTGCCTGCAATGGCTGAGATAAGGTTTTTGCCAAAGCTTTCATTGTAATCATTGCCATATACTCTTGATAGTTGCTTAAGCATATCTAATTGCACCATCGTAACGGCTGCTATATCAAGCACAGGAATAGGCACTGCACCTGCACCCATTGCCCAAAGGGTATGGTGTTGTATGATTTCGTCTGTTTGTTCTGTTTTTGTAGTCATAGAATTATTATTTCAGTCTTATAATTACAATTATAATCATTTTTGATGAATTTAAGTAGAAAAACGAACAAATTTAATTCAAAAATAAATAGAGATATAAATGACATAAAAGCCTATTTTTATTACTTCGTGCTTTTGTAAAAAAAAAATCATATTTATACAATAAAAATTGAATATTGATAAATTATTTTTTCTCAAAAAGTGGTTTCTTTTTTGCTATTAATCGTATCAAGACTAAAAAACATTCTTCATTATTCATAATAAACTAAAATAATCATTAAAACTAACACAGCTACTTTATCACTACATTCTTTAAATAATGAAGCCAAAAAACCATTTTTATATTACATTTTTATTACTGTTCTCTTTTTTAGGATACATTAAAGCACAGGCACAAGTTATTGATTTTATAGGGTTTGCATCTCTCGAGGCTGGAAATCCTAGCAATTGCATTCAAATCACAGCTAACTCCGCTAATCAGCAAGGCTGGGTCTATGCTGCCAATCGTTTTAATCTCACCCAAGACCGAACCATTGACCTTACGGTCTTTGTAGGTAGTACAAATGCCAGTGCTGACGGAATCGTATTTGTACTACATAATGATCCTAGAGGCTATAATGCTGTTGGATGTAAAGGTCAAGCTCTTGGTTATGCGGGCAGTGCTGGTTTTATGGTCAATTGCAATGCTCCTAATGGGGCTACTGGATCTGGTATTACGCCCTCTGTAGGTGTCGAAATTGATATCTTTAGAAATGGAGATTGGAATGAACCCACAGGTGATCATGTTGCTTTTCTACGAAATGGCAATGCAAACCATGTGGGAGCTGGGGCTGATTTAAGTATGTTAAGTAATGGGTATATATTTAGTGCTAACATCGCCAATGACACCCTACATCCTTTTAAAATAGAATGGGTAGCAGCTACTAAGATGCTAATTGTTCATTTTGATGGCATCAAGGTCTTGGAAAGAAATATTCCTAATATTATTACTGATTTAGGTACAAGTCAGCCTTTATGGGGGTTTACAGGCTCTACAGGTGGTTTTGCTACTCAGCAATACTTCTGCAATGCGGGTGGAGTTAGACTAAGTCAGCCTTTGCCTATTAGTTTGCTTTCTTTTGAAGCTCAGCAAATCAATCAAAAAGTCCAGCTTGACTGGACTACTATCTCAGAGCAAGACAATGATTATTTTACGATAGAAAGATCCGTGGATGGTCAAAATTTCACACCTATTGGCATCAAACCAGGTGCGGGCAATAGTATTGAGCTTATAGAATACAGAGCTTTTGATGAGCAACCTCGACAAGGACTTAACTATTACCGATTAAAGCAAACTGATTATGATGGTACTTCTACCTATTCATTGATTGTGCCTGTTAATTTTTCAAGTAATCATACTAATAGTAATTTCTATCCCAACCCTGTCCAAAAAAACACTTTGGTATATTATCAGGGAACTTTGGGTGAAGATGCAGAGGTGGAGTTTTGGGATATTGCTGGACATC
>JBBRUH010000520.1:0-3691 GCA_038248005.1 Cytophagales bacterium
GAGCAAGTGATTTATCACTTGCTCTCTCTAATTAAAGTAATTTAGAAAATAATCGTAAAGTTTATTTTGTCATTCCGTAGGAATCTGAAGGCGAGAATAAAGGCTACGCTATCAAACGGATGCTTACAGCATGACAGAAAAATCTATTTTGTCATTCCATAGGAATCTGAAGGCAAGAATAAAGGCTACGCTATCATACAAATGCTTACAGCATGACAGAGAGAGTATCTACTAAAGCCACACACTATTTATAATTGACTATCAATTACCCATGAAAAACATTCACTATTTTTTATTTATTTTCTTAATCGCCTGCAATAGCTCACAAGACAATACCAACCAACTTTTTACCAAACTTACTAGCTCACAGACAGGCATCACAGTAAGCAACGAATTAGACTTGAATGCTGACTTTGATGTATTTAGATACCGTAATTATTACAATGGTGGTGGTGTAGCCATCGGAGATATTAATAATGATGGTCTGCCTGATATTTTTTTAACTACCAATACCAAAGAAAACAAACTTTACCTCAACCAAGGAAATCTTAAATTTAAAGACATCAGCGAGGAAGCTGGCATAGAAGGTACTAAATCATGGAGTACAGGCGTAGCCATGGTCGATATCAATGGAGATGGCTGGCTAGATATTTATGTCTGCAACTCAGGAGATTTAAAAGGAAATAAAAGAGAAAATGAGCTATTTATTAATATCCCCTCCTCAACACTCCCCTCAGGAGAAGGAGCTAAATCGGTGAGGTTCAAAGAATCTGCCAAAGAATATGGCTTAAATGACAATGGCTTTTCTACCCATGTTGCTTTCTTAGATTATGACTTAGATGGAGATTTAGATTGCTATCTATTGAATAATTCTTTCAGACCTATTGGTAGCTTTGGTTTAGAGAATATCAGAAATCAAAGAGACCCTAAAGGAGGAGATAAATTTTTTAGAAATGATGATGGTAAATTTACAGACATCAGCCAAGAAGCAGGGATTTATGGCAGTGTAGTGGGTTTTGGTTTAGGTGTGGCAGTAAGTGATATCAATGGAGATGGCTATCCAGATATTTATGTGTCCAATGATTTTTTTGAGCGTGATTACCTTTATCTCAATGACCAAAAAGGAGGATTTAAAGAAAACCTAACCGAAATGCTCCGACATACCAGTGAGTTTTCCATGGGTTCGGATATTGCTGATATTAACAATGATGGTTATCCTGATATATTTACTACAGATATGCTTCCCGATGATGATTATCGCCTTAAGACTACCCAATCTTTTGCCAATTATGAAAAACAAGAAGCTAGATTAAAAAATGATTATTACGATCAGTTTATGCGTAATAATCTCCAATACAACAATGGAGATGGGACATTCAGTGATATAGGTTTGTATGCAGGAGTCGCCAAATCAGACTGGAGCTGGAGTGCTTTGATAGCCGATTTTGACAATGACCGCAACAAAGAAATCTATGTTACCAATGGAGTCTATAAAGATGTAACTAACCAAGATTTTATTAACTTTTTAGCCAATGACGAACGTATGGACAAAATCATGCAAGGTCAAAAAGTAGATTTTAAAGAATTAGTTGACAAAATGCCTTCTACCAAAATCCCTAATTTTTTATTTAAAAAGAAAAAAGATGTTTTACAGTTTGAAAACCTTTCCAAAGAATGGGGCTTAGACGAACCTAGTTTTTCTAATGGAGCAGCTTATGGAGATTTAGACAATGATGGGGATTTGGATTTGGTGGTTAATAATGTCAATCAAGAAATCTTTTTTTATCGCAATAATTCTGAAAAACTCACTAAAAATAATCACCTCAAAATCAATCTAAAAGGAGAGAAAAAAAACACCTTCGGAATCGGAGCTAAAGTTTGCCTTATCAAAGGGAATGAAAAGATATTTTATGAGCATTTTACCTCTCGTGGATTTCAATCTTCTATAGATTACAGCATTACGCTTGGCTTGGGAGATTGGACAACTATAGACTCACTTGTGATTACTTGGCAAGGTGGCAAACAACAAACTCTCAAGAGTGTAAAAGCCAATCAAACCCTAAAATTGGACATCAAAAATGCAGTTCAAAAGCCTTTGCCTATTCCAAAAGAATTTTCAATAGAAGAAGAAATTAAACTCAGCCCTGCATTCAAACACAGAGAAAACAACTTTGTAGATTTTAACCGTGAACGTTTGCTGTATCACATGCTTTCTCGCCAAGGGCCTGCCCTTGCTACAGGTGATTTGAATGGAGATGGTTTAGATGATTTTTATATTGGAGGAGCTATAGACCAAAAAGGGGCAATTTATCTCCAAAATCAAGAAGGATTTTCAGAATTTACTACTGATGCCTTTGAGGAAGATGAACGTTTTGAAGATGTAGATGCCTTGTTTTTTGATGCAGACGGAGATGGAGATTTAGATTTGTATATAGTCAGCGGAGGAAGTGAGTATCAAGCCAATCATCCTTCTTATCAAGATAGATTTTATAGAAATAATGGCACAAAAAATCAGCCTAATTTTACAAGAGAAAAAGATGCTTTGCCTAACTCTAATGAATCAGGCTCTAAAGTAAAACCTGCCGATTATGATGGAGATGGAGACATAGATTTACTCGTTTGTGGTCGCCTCACTCCTGCTCAATATGGCTCAGTAGCAAGCAGTATTTTATTAGAAAATGAAGGTAAAGGAATTTTTAAAGATGCCACTTCTGAGCGAATCCCACAACTCCGAAACATAGGCATGGTAACAGATGCCCTTTGGATAGATTATGATGAGGATGGAGCTTTAGATATTATTTTGGTGGGTGAATGGATGCCTATTACTCTTTTCAAAAATAAAGGAGTAGGTTTTCAGAAAGTAAAAGACCCCAAAGGCTTAGAAAAATCAAATGGTTTATGGAATAGCATCACTGCTTTTGATGTCAATCAAGATGGCAAACAAGATTTAGTTTTAGGAAATCTAGGGCTAAACTCACGATTTCAAACCAATCCTGAAAAACCATTTAGTTTGTATATCCAAGATTTTGACAAGAATGGTGCTTTAGACCATGTCTTTGCTCATTATATCAGAGATACCTTGGTTACTTTTTCACTCAAGCAAGATTTAGAAGCTCAAATGCCTTTCCTCAAAAAGGAGCAACTTTATTATAGAGATTTTGCAAACAAAGCATTGAATGAGGTTTTTGACAAAGGATTATTAGAAAGTGCTTTGATTTTGAAAGCCCATACTTTTGCTTCCTCAGTGTGCATCAATCAAGGCAGAGGTGTTTTTAAAATGGAAGCACTCCCAGAGCAAGCCCAATTTTCTTCACTCAATTGTATTTTACCTTTTGATTTAGAAAATGATGGCAGTCAAGAATTATTATTGGCTGGTAATTTCTCTGCGACTAAGCCCGAATTAGGTAAGTATGATGCTAATTACGGTTTGGTTATGAAAATTACTTCAGAAAGCAAAATGCAAATTATTCCTAATCGCCAAACAGGAATCTCTATCACAGGAGACACCCGTGCATTAGGCTTACTAAAATCAACAAACAATACTCAATTAATCATTTTTGCAAGAAACAATGAAAAACCAAAATTTATTAGAATTCATAAAGTACCTTCTTCAGATATTCTCAAAAAAGAAGAACTTTAAGAAGTTATCTAATCAGCCTAATACATCAAATACTGGTGCAAGCGTCTTCGC
>JBBRUH010000521.1:0-3680 GCA_038248005.1 Cytophagales bacterium
AAAGAAATTGATGAACAAAAAATTGCACAACTCCAATCACAAATAAAAACAGGAAAAACAAGAAAATTACCTACTACGGGCTCTTTTTATACTGTACAGACCAATGAGAATAACCCTGATGTACTGATGAAAGTATTAGAGGATAATCCACAGAATCTAACCGTTACACAAGATGAGAATGGCAAGGATACTTACATACTTGGTGTGTATGATACTACCCAACTAGCCTTTGAACTGAAAAAGCATCTGCACTTAATGGGCTTACAAAAGCCTTTCGTGGTATTATATGAAGATGGAAAGATTATTAATCACAATGTAAAAGAACCTAATAAATCTAAGATGATGTCCAAAAAATAACGCCTGCCTTATCACTTCTTAACATTTGAGTTCACCTTTATGATAGCTACACTTATGCAAAAATTCACATGTGTTTATTTTTTATCCTTGATATTTTCATTTAGTCAAGTACAAGGGCAGAGCTATACTGAAAGAACTAACTATTGGTCTGTAGGTTTTCAGCTCAATGCAATGAATTATTTTGGGGACTTAAACCCTCAAACAGATTTTGCTAGTACAGAAATCTCTCTAACCCGCCCTGGATTTGGGCTTCAGGCAGAGTATAAGTTTCATCCTAATTTTCGTATAAGGTTTGGGGCAATAGCAGGTCGATTGCAAGGAGATGACTTTGTATCAGCCAATCCTGATAACCCCAATACCATCTATAGATATGCACGTAATCTTCATTTTAGGAATGATATCCTTGAGGTTTCTTCTATTTTTATCTTCGATTTATTATCTAATAAAGAGCGATTTTATAATGAGCGAAGTTTTGTGCCTTATCTTTTTGGTGGAGTAGGAGTGTTTTATCATAATCCGAAAGCCAAAGTTCCTCTTGCCTCAGCCATACAGCCAGGGGAGTGGGTAAGTTTACAGCCCTTAGGCACAGAAGGACAAGGTAGGGCAGGTTTTAGAAATAAATACTCAAAGGTGCAAGTATCTTTTCCCGTAGGTATTGGATTTAGGATTCATGTATCCCCTCGAGTCAATCTATCCATAGAATCTGGAATGCGTATCACCATGACTGACTATTTAGATGATGTAAGTGGAGAGTATGCTGGCTACGAGATACTTGGAGATGATTTAGCACGAATTATGTCTGATAGGTCAGGAGAACTGAATGCTGCCCTAGGCAGTGAAACAAGAAATTCAACTGCCTTAGATACTCAATTCGGGCCAGTTACTACTACGAATACTAGTGATGGAAATACATATACTCATTATAATGGGTATGGAGATGCAGGAGAGATAAGAGGAAAAAGTAGCCATGATTTTTTCTTTATGAGTGGATTTAGTTTTAATTATATCATTAGCGTAAAAAGATACAGACCTATAAAAAGATAAATTTATGTGCAGATTATACATCTTAACCATACTCATCGTTGGGTTTTGTCTTCTAAATCATCAACTTCTTGCTCAAAAAAACAAAGAAGATAATAAGAAGCCTTCTCGCCAAGCCAAAAAAGAAATGAGGGAAATCTATTATGATATAGAAAAATATGAAGCTATGAAAAATAAAATGGAAGAAGCACAGAAACAGTCTGACTCTATCAAAAATAAATTAACCGAAATACAGCAAGAGGCAGACAAAACTGAGCAAGATGTGGCAAAACTCAAAGAAGAGCAAGAAAAAAATCAACAGCTTATTGACGAACTAAAAGAACAGACCAAATCTGCTCCTACAAATTCAATCCCAGATACAGGAGTATTCTACTCAGTACAGATAGGTGCTTACAACAGACGTGATATTAGCCATCTCATCAAAGAAAATGAAGCTGAACTCAGCGTAGAACAGACCGATAAAGGTATGAAAAAATACCTCATTGGAGGCTATACAACTTATGAAGAAGCAGCTAAATCACGCCTCCAAATCCGAAAACTAGGCTTTAAAGATGCTTGGATTGTAGCCTATAAAGATGGACAAAGAATAGATATGACACTCATCAGAGATACGCCCATCTCAGAAGAAGAACTTCAAGAGTTGAATAAAATTAAATAATCATGCAACAGATTACAATATTTTGGGCCAGCTTTTCATCAGGCGTTTACTAAACTTATCCCTACCCGCAAATTTCAGGGCTTGAATTAATTCTGTTCGTGTATCTCTTGGGTCTATGATTTTATCAATTAGGTTTCGCCCTGCGGCTTCCCAAGGAGCATTCATTTGTGCCATTTCAGCCATAAAAGCTTGATAGGCTTCTTCAGGATTAGGGGCTTGCTGGAGTTTTCGCCCCATCACTACATTGGCTGCTACTTCTGGAGACATAAAAGAAACATCAGCACTAGGCCAAGCTAATAAAAAATCGGCTCCCATTCTTGCACCCACCATATTGCAATGTGCCATTCCATAAGACCTTCTCAAAATCACCGAAAGCCGAGGAACAGTACTATAATGTAGGGCTTTAATAAAGTTCATGATTTGTAAAGGCATTTTACGTTCTTCGGCAGCTTTGCTCACAAAGAAACCAGGGGTGTCGTGCAAAAAAATCAGTGGGATATTGTATGAATCACAAAGTGTAATAAATGAAATCGCTTTTTCACAAGCGCCAGGGCCCATCGCTCCTGCAGTTATTTTGGGGTTATTTGCAAATACTCCTACTACTTGCCCCTCTAGCCTAGCCAAACTGGTAATCAAACTACCATCATAAAAGGGTTTAAGTTCTAGTAAACTTCCTGTATCAAAGATAATTTCAAGGATTTCGTGGGCATCATAGCTCATCTTGGTATTTTCAGGCAAGACATGCAAAAGACGTTCTTGGCGAAAGTTTTTAGTCATATCAGGTTTTAGAGTGGGAGGAAGCTCTTGTGCATTAGAAGGTAAATAACTCAGCACTTGCCTAATCAAACGCAAGCAATCCAAATCATCTTCAGCAAAGAAATCAACAATACCTGTTTTATCTGCGTGTACTCGCCAACCTCCCAAACTTTGGGCATCTACTTTTTCACCTGTAGCTACCTCTAATACTGGTGGCCCCGTTACTGCCATTGTGCTGCCTTTAACCTGAATCACGATATCAGAAGCAGCGGCCTCCCAAGTAGGTCCACCATAGCACTCACCCATAATCGTGGTGATTTTGGGACTTTTTCGGTCTCTTGGTTCACTTAGAACATCATACGTAAAAGTCATCATGCCCGTAGCACCCATAATATCAGGGATTCTTGCTCCTCCTCCATCTCCAAGATGTATGCTCGGAAAGCCTTTTTGGTATGCAAATACATGTACTTTAAATTCTTTTTCATACCCTATTCTTCCACCTGCACCTGCCATCACTGTAGCATCATCTGCCGTTATGCCTACTTGTTTTCCTTCTATCTCACCATAGCCACAGACCTTACCATCAGCAGGAGTTTTATCTTTAGCTTCTTCTAAATCACTATGTGCCAATTGTCCTACTTCATAAAAAGTATTTTTATCTAATAGCTTTTGTATGCGTTCTCTCGCAGTGAGTCTGCCAAGGCTATGTTGTCTTTCAATTCGTTGTTGCCCACCCATTTCTAGAGCAGTATTGATTTTTTGTTCAAGTTTTTCGATGCCTTGTGGGTCTTCCTGATTCATAATGTAAGTTGGAGATTGGGTTACTGGGTTATTTTTTTGAGTTACTAGTCATTAGGTCATTTTTGGG
>JBBRUH010000522.1:0-3675 GCA_038248005.1 Cytophagales bacterium
ATATTTTATAGAATTAGTTGAGCCAAGATTTGTGAATTCAGACGAAGTTGCTCAGTATAATATTACTCAGCTTTTTTTGTGTGATTTAAGTTTTGATTTTAAGAAATTTAAAGCATCAGAAGTATTACCAGCTACGGGTGAGATAGACGAAAGTACATTTAAAGTAAATCCAGAAACTTGGAAATCATTCTTTGAAGCACACCCAGAGTTAGTATTGCCCAAAGACATTTATCAAAATCTTTCTGAAAAGATGCCCTTAGAGGAGCAGTTTAGGTGATATTTTTAATCTAAAAGTAATAGTTTGAAAATAAACCACAATCAATTAGATAAGATACTTCACCACCTATTTAAAAAAGCTAAAAAAAACAAGTTATGTCCCAAGAACACTTCATTCTTCATAAAGTCCTAGATGATTTGAAAGTAAAACATTCTATGGCTACCATCAAAGATGAACTCTCTACACATCCCGAATATCCTGCTTTATCAGCTTACAAGGATACTTTAAGGCTTTGGAAAATTCAGAGTATGGCAGTAAACATTCCTCCTGAGCAGCTAGAGCAAATACCTTATCCAGCCCTTGCACATATCCACACGCCCAAAGAAAATCTAGTAGTATTAGAAAAATTTGAACAAGATACAATCACCTACTCTGAAACAGGGAAAAATAGTACCTCAGAGAGTGTAGCTGATTTCACCAAAAAATGGTCAGGTAATACACTTTTAATTTCATCCTCTGACTCATCAGGCGAAACTGAGTATTTCCAAAATAAACAAAAAGAAATTTTACGATATTATCGTCAGCAATTACTTAGGTTTTTGCCTTTGTGTTTGTTGGTGCTGATGTGCTTTATAGTATGGAATAGCCCTATTGCTTTATCTCTTCTTTTGATTAAGACTTTGGGTCTGGCTTTGAGTCTAGCATTGCTTACCCAAGAATTACATCTCTCTGTAAATTGGATTAATAAGACTTGCCAATGGAATGAGCGTACCAGTTGTGAAAGCGTATTGACATCACCTGCCTCCAAAATCTTCTCTTGGCTAAGCATGACAGATATAGGATTGATGTATTTTGGAGGAGGATTGTTTGCTTGTTTCTTAGGTGCTTTGAGTGGACAAACTGTGAATATCATTTCTATATTGGCGATAATTAACTTTATGGCTTTGCCTTATACCGTATTTTCTATATATTATCAAGCATTTATCGTGAAGCAATGGTGTGTCTTTTGTCTAGCCGTACAGCTTATCCTTTGGGTTGAGTTTGTATTTTTTGTGGGATTTAATCAAGTTTTTGTTTTTGAAGCAGACTCACTGATATATACTTTATCTCTGGTAGGTTGGTCTTACTTAGCCATCGGGTTTGTTTGGTTAGGAATAAAGCCCTTAATCATCTCCCTAAAAAAAGGAGAGATAACGCTAAAAACGCTTACACGAATCAAAAAAAATAGTTCTTTATTCTTTCAATTACTGACCTCACAAAATAGCATCAAAATCCCCTTGCCTTCCAGTAATGAAACAAAAGAAAATAGAAATCACAGTTTTCATTCTGTGTTAGTAATCAATCCTTTCTGCAATCCCTGTAAGTCATTTTATCAAAGGCTAGAAAAACTTCTGAATGACTATCTATCAGAGGAAGAAATCTTATCAGAGATAGTATTCTTGGGCAGTCAAGAAGTGAATAGTAAAGTTCATGACCTTGTAAATTGCTTTCTTAGATTACAAAACCAAGATAAACAACAGTTCACAATAGCATTAAATGATTGGTTTGAGTGGGGCAAGCAACAGCCCCAAAAATGGCTCAGTCAATACGAAACTAAAGAAGATAAGCAATACAGCACTTTACAATTCAAATACATAGATTGGGTAAACTTACATCATATTAATCAAACCCCTACTTTTTTTATCAATGGTTTTGAATATCCTAATGCTTTTGAGATAGAAGATCTCAAATATCATTTTGATTATTTACAAAAATCAGCGAATCAGACTATTTCATGAAAAAAAACTTCCCTTTTTACAAGCAACTAGACCAGATGGATTGTGGTCCTACTTGTCTCAGGATGATAGGACAACACTATGGGCGGCATTTTTCTTTGCAGTCTTTGCGTGAGAAAAGCTATATCAATCGGCAAGGAGTATCTATGATAGGCATTAGTGAAGCTGCGGAGGCAATAGGCTTCCGTACATTGGCTGTGAAAGTTCCTTTTCAGAAACTAGCCCAAGATGCCAATTTCCCCTTTATCGTACATTGGAATCAAAATCACTTCATAATCGTCTGGCGAATCAAAGGAAATAAAATCTATGTAGCCGACCCAGCTCAAGGTCTTTTGGTCTATAACAAAGAAGATTTTATTAAAAGCTGGCTCAGTGGTCAAGATTCAGAAGAGGATGGTCTAGCCTTGCTGATACAGCCTAGCCCTGCTTTCTATGCCAATGATGAAGTAGATGACGATTCCAAAAATAGTTGGTCTTATTTATGGGGTTATCTCCGTGAGCAAAAAGTTTTCCTGTGGCAGCTAGTGTTGAGCTTGTTATTTGGGAGTTTGTTCTCCTTATTAGCTCCCTTCTTGACGCAGGCAGTCGTAGATATAGGCATACAGACCAAAGACACCTCCTTAGTAGTATTGATATTGGTGGGGCAGGCTTTTTTACTGCTCAGTAGAGTTGCTGTGGAGTTTATCAGGCGTTGGATATTGCTTCACCTCAGTACTAGACTAAATATCAGCTTGATTTCTGATTTTTTGATTAAGCTCATGCGGCTTCCTATGGGCTTTTTTGATAGTAAAAGAACAGGGGATTTACTACAAAGAATAGGCGACCATAGCCGTATTCAGAGTTTTTTGAGTACTTCTACACTAAGTGTTTTATTCTCCCTGTTTAATTTAATCATTTTTGGAATTGTATTGGCACTTTATCACATAGGCATCTGGCTTGTGTTTATGGTAGGAAGTCTGCTTTATATTGGGTGGATTTTGTTTTTTCTTCGTGAGAGAAAGCGGCTAGACTACAAGCGTTTTCAGCAGTTAGCAGGCAATCAAAGTAGCCTGATTCAGATTATCTCAGGGATGCAAGAAATCAAACTGCACAACTGCGAGCAACCACGCCGGTGGGAGTGGGAACGCATCCAAGCCAAGATATTTAAAGTAAATGTAAAAAGCCTTAGATTAGAACAAACCCAAGAAGCAGGAAGCCTCATCATTAATGAAAGCAAAAACATACTGATTACCTTTTTGGCTGCCTATGCAGTCATAGAAGGGCAGATGACCCTAGGGATGATGCTTGCCGTGCAGTATATTCTAGGGCAACTGAATGCCCCTATCAGCCAGATGATACAGTTTGTGTATCAATACCAAGATGCTCGGATTAGCCTTGAGCGGCTGCAAGAGGTCTATGACAAACCCGAAGAAGATGCTGCTTTGCCTGCCTTTTCCCAAGACTCAAAAGACCTCTTAAACTCCTCTTATGCTATTGAGCTTCAAAACTTAAGCTATCAGTATGAAGGACCTAGCTCTCCCAAAGTATTGGATGATATCACGGTTTCTATGCCCGAAGGCAAAGTAACTGCCATCGTGGGGGCAAGCGGAAGTGGCAAGACTACCTTGCTCAAATTATTGTTAAAATACTATCCACCTGTGGAGGGCGATATACGAATAGGTGAGCAACCATTATCTCTCATCA
>JBBRUH010000523.1:0-3648 GCA_038248005.1 Cytophagales bacterium
GATATATTCTTTGCCTACCTCTGGAACGGTTTATATTCGCTTTGAGATAGAAAAATGGGGAGAAATTTCAAAAGGATTGGGACATCTTGAATGGTTAAAAACACCAAAAATGTTATAGCTTTGTAACATAAAAAATATTATACCCAAAATACGATTAAAATTACCAAAGTAATATGCTATTATTCATCATCATTGCCTTACTTGCATTTATCCTCCAATCATTATTTGCATATTGGTGGCTTGCTGCTGCGAGTGCTTTTGTAGCTACTATTCTATTGGGAAAGGGGGCTTGGAGTTCATTTTTTGCAGGTTTTTTTGCTATCGGGTTGGTTTGGTTTGGGCAAGCTTATTTTTTAAACTTTCGCAATGAAGGATTGTTATTAGGCAAAATATCAGAACTATTTAGTTTTAGTCCTATTATTATTTTTGTAATCACAGTAGCTATAGGTGCTTTGATGGCTGGTTTTGCCGCTTTAAGTGGTTATAGTATCAAAGCTCTCTTCAAAAAAGCCGCTTAAATACAGTAATTTTCAATAAAATTTTTTAGTTTTGTTTCTTAGTTTTTAATAAAAAAAATCTCAATATATAAATTTCATTAAATTTTTCTATGCAATGATAAAATTCCTAAAAACACTTATCTTAATTATAATAATTGGGTTATTGTCTTCTTGTGGTTTTGATAAATACAATGCAGTTACTGCTGATACTGATGATTTACGCAAAGGAGATGAGCGTGTATATGGCGAAAGTGAAGAGGCAGCTCCTCGCCAAGCTGCATTAGAATATCCAACTCCAGAAGATGGTGCAAAACGTGCTGCTGCCATCAAGAAAAAATGGCTGGGATTAGAAGATAGCACAGCAGTTACTCCAGCACCTATCGCTGATAGTACCAAAGCTGTTGCTACACCTGCTGATACTACCAAAGCTGTAAAGCCTTAATATTTTTGTCTATCATAGAATCACCTCACAATCTTATATTGTGAGGTTTTTTTTCTTAAGCCAATACTTTATGGTAAGTAAAATCTCTTTCAAGACATTTCTGCAAAAATATCTTCTGTTTATTCTGACAGGAGTAGCCTTACTATTGATGGTTTTTTTTATTTATGAGTATTCTACTTCTAAGCACAATCCTCAACAAGACCTCGAACAAAAGCTAGATTCTATCAGGGTAGAACAGCGAGAAATCAAACGAGCCCAAATAGATCTACTACTTTCCCAAGTACAGAAAAAAAAACTCTTTAATGGCAATGTACTCATTATAGAAAAAGGAGAACAAATTCTCAAAAAAAGCTATGGCATGATAGACTTTGAGCAAAAAAAGCCTCTCACCTCTGGGTCTATATTTAGGATTGGAGCTATTTCCAAATCTTTTACGGCAATGTCAATTTTGATTTTGGTAAATCGTAAAAAGCTAAGCCTAGAAGATAGCTTATACAAATTTTATCCTGAGATGGCTTATCCTAAAATTACAATCCATGAACTGCTCACACATACTTCTGGCTTACCCGATTATTTGAGTTATTTTTATACCTATGATAGTGAGCTGATGACCTATGCTCGCAATCGCGATATTATTGCTTGGCTAGAAAATGAACAAATTCCTCTGTCTTTTGAGCCTGGCAGTAGTTGGCAATACAGTCATAGTAATTATGTAGTCTTGGCAGGAATCATTGAAAAGGTAAGCAAAAAGACTTTTCCAGTTTTTTTACAAAAAGAAGTACTCCAACCTCTCGGTCTGGAGCATACTTACTTGCCTGAATACCATCAAGATTTTAAAAATGAGAATAGGGTTTTTGGCTTTCAGACAGATACCAAAAATAAGTTTGATGATAATTTTTTGAATTATGTCTATGGAGGAGATGGGATATATAGCAATACTGATGATTTACTTCTTTGGGTCAATGCTTGGCATCAAAATAAATTAGTAAGCAAAAAAATTCTTCAAAAGGCTTTTCAACCCACCAAACTCAACAATGGACTAGCTTATCCTTATGGTTTTGCATGGCATCTACGCCAAGAAACTGAAGAAATCTATCACTTAGGCACTTGGCTAGGCTTTAAAAGCATTGTACTTCATCAGCCCAAAACCGAAACCACACTCATCATACTCAGCAACAATAGCTGCCCCGTCTTTGAAGAATTGGTAGAGATTATCCAAAAAATAATGCAAGGCAGACGTTTTCGCCGTCCTGCTTGGCTTTTTGACAATGAGTCAGACTAAGTTTGTTTCTTTAAAATTTACCAAAAAAACTCCCTTTTATTAAATTAATTTTGTTTATTTATGCCATTAACTGATATGAATTAAATAAACAATACTTATGAAAAACGATATCCGAAAGAATATCAAAACCTCAAGAGGCACTTTTCATGTGCGTGATACTCAAGAGGGTTATCCCTTAGTGTGTATTCACGGCTGGCCTCAAAGCTCGCATTGCTGGCAACCCTTAGTCCCTTTACTTTCTGAGCAATTTAGAATGATTCGCCCCGATACTAGAGGAATGGGCGATAGTGAACGCACTTTGCCTCTAGATGCATATCTCAAAAAAGAACTAGCTCAAGATATTATCTCAGTATTGGATGAAATGGACATTCAAGAGTTTATGCTGGTGGGTCATGATTGGGGAGGAGTAATTGCCCAAGAAGTAGCTCTAGCTTGCCCTGAAAGAGTCAAAGGATTGGCTATTCTGAATATCATCGTCATCAACAATGCTCGAGGAAACGCCGAAGTCCGTGAAGCCTTAAAAGAAAAGGGATATACTTACAATTGGTATCAGACCTTTCAGCAACAGCCTGAATTAGCTGATGTGATGATTAAAGGCAATGAAGAAGTATGGGTAAGTCATTTTCTTAAGATGGCAAAACAGAAAACCTTCCCTAGTGAAGATTTGCAAGAATACGTGCGTACTTTCAAAATCCCTCTCACTCCTACTACGAGTGCTAATTATTACAGGGCTTTGTATCAAGATATGAAACGCTGGGCTACCTTAGGCAATCAAAAATTTAAAATGCCAGGGCTTTACATTCATGGCAAAAGAGACATTGTGATTATTCCTGAATATACACATCATATTGAAGATTGCTTTGAGGGTGATGTAAAACTCATTAGCTTAGATGCAGGTCATTTTGTGCAAGAAGAAATGCCCTCAGAAGTAGCAGAAGCTTTGGGTGGTTTTTTTGGAAAATTGATATGAAATATAATTTAAAAAAATTAAGAAGGATATAAAAAAGATAAAGGAGGTATTAGCGGGGATGCTAATTTAACCTCTAATATCCTTCAACCAGCTATGGACTACAAAAGTGCAGTATTTTCTTATAACTTCCAAATAAATCTTGATTTATTTTTTGAAGAAAAATGACTATATTATTCATATTAGGAATAATAATTAAATAAAGTGATAAGTTATTTTAAGTAAAGCACTCATTATCAGATTATTAAAAACTCATAACTCATCATTTATAACTCATCACTCACTTATCTTATTTACCTCTAAAATACTTTTAAAAGCCCTTATTTTCATTCCGTTACTTCGGCTCGTGCGTACTCAGAACCACCTAAAAGACCTGTAATGACATTAAAAAGGATAGAAAGTACGACTCCTGTCCATAATAGAAATTCACCAATCTTTTCGGCACCAAACATCAAAAAGA
>JBBRUH010000524.1:0-3636 GCA_038248005.1 Cytophagales bacterium
ATTACTATAATTTACTATGTTTTAGTTGAAGTTGTTGAATACCAGTTTACTGTGGTGGGTAATTACGCTCTGACTAGTTAGAGGCATTATACAAATTAAAAAAATAATTTAGACTAAAAATAAACTAATTCAAGAATAATTTATACTTTTACGTAGTTTAAACAGACAATTAACATTTGAAAAAGCTAATATCCATATTATTACTACTGTTGCTGACCTACAACATGATAGGGTATTATTTTGTATTTGCTATCAGGCATTATCAAATCAAAAAGAACATCATCAAAAAGATAGAACAAAATGCAATTTCAGAAAACAACCTAATATTGGTAAAAGTACCTATCTCTCTACCCTATACCATAGATTGGGATGAGTACAGAAGCGCAAGTGGTAGCTTTGAACACAAAGGGCGTTTTTTTGAGAAAGTAAAACAAATTTTGCAAAAAGATACAATGCTAGTTTACTGCATCGAAAACAAAGGGAGAAAAAAATTATTTGATGAACTTAATTTACATACCCAAACCCAAATACCTGCTTGGGATAAATATCCAAACTCCAATCATACTGAAAAGGAAGCTACGCTTGTATTCTTGAAAGATTATCTACCATATATTTATTCAGATTTTCTTATAGAGAGATTTTATAAGAAAAGTAGTTTTACGACTTATCATCTTCAAAAAAAGTATTCAGCCTAGCTAGATACCCCTGTGCCTCCTCCACAAATTACTTAAAAAAATCCTCTAACCATTTCTTACATCTTACCACATTATTAATATACTTAGTCAAAAAAGGTATGTTTGCTTTGCTTGGTAGCTATTCACTCATTGGATAAATCTTATTGAGTAGATTATCTAGCACCCAACTTCAAAGAAACTGCACTTGACCCATGATTAAGGTATTAGCTGTGAAGGCATTGCCTAAGAAATGACTGTGGAAGCAATCTACTTTTATACTTCTTCTCTATTTAATATTTATAAAGATACTCAGTGATTGTAAGTGTACAGTCATTGAGCAGCTCTATTTCATTCATTTTATAAAGAATACTCCAATGAAAAAATTTAATACATTAGGGATTTATCTCATAGCCTATTTGTGCTTGGTAGAGGTAGCCCAGACACAGACTCCTTCAGATGCTTTGATGATGAAGCAACGAGAATTTTGCTTTGCCACAACCTATGAACAAGGGTCGTGGAGTCAATATTGGGAAGGCAAACAACTCCGCACCAATGCCACGATAGCAACTCTCTCAAGATACAGCATAAACCCCATGATAGCGATAGGGCTTACGGACAAACTGAATTTAATTGCAATGGCATCTTATGTAGCCACTCAATCAAGTGAACCCAATGGAGGTAAATTTGAAGGAGTAAAAGGACTTCAAGACTTTGGGCTTTCGCTAAAATATGAACTACTAAGAAAAAAGACAGAAAAAGGGGAATTAATATTGCTCACAAACCTTAACTTTTCTGCTCCTATGTCAAATTATTTATCTGATTACATGCCCTACAGCATAGGCTCTGGTACAAAGAATATCAACTTACGGGGCATTGTACAATATGATTTTAAAAGCGGACTTTATCTACGTTCAGCCTTTGCTTATCTCCGAAGAGGGCAGACCGAGGCAGAGAGAAACTATTATTATGCAAATGGGAGCTACTATACTTCTTGGATGGATGTCCCAGATGCTTGGAATTATCATGGAATATTGGGCGCCTTATTGTTTGATAATTCGCTAAGGCTCGAGGCAAGTTACATGGGACTAAAATCAACCACAGGAGATGATATCAGAAGCTATAATGCAGGACAGCCTACCAATAAAGTTAATCTCGACCAAGTTGGTTTTTTTGCACAATACTACTTCAAAAAAGTAAAAGGACTTGGTGCTGTAGGTTCTTATACTCAAATAATAAATGGCAGAAATACAGGCAAATTTCGCAGTTTCAACTTAGGCTTCACTTACCAATTTAAAATCTAAAAACAACATTACTCATGAAAAAGAATCTAAATAAACTTTACCTATGTTTAATTGTATTTCTTATTTTTGCTTGTGAAAATGAATTACCTACACAAGCAAACTATCTTGCCTATAATTTTTTGAGCCTAGATGAAGATGGAGGCAATTGGAATACAATCCTGATATCAGACCCTAACCAAATTGTGATTGCAACTCCATCAGATATTAACTCCATTGCTTATCAGGACGAATTATCTTCGCTCAAATTCATTAGTTCAAACCTAAATAACAATCAGATAAATGCTGTTAATTATTGGACAAATAACCCTATATTGAGATGGAATGAGATAGCACTTGAGCTTATTGCCAAATACAACCTTATTCCAGGACCTAATGAAGATGGCTCATATACATTGCCCAACCCCACAAATCCACAAGGGCCTCCCGCTTTTCCATTTGCTCATCCTCCCTACGCTGTTCGTGCATTGGCTTATTTGAGTGTGGCTCAGTTTGACGGCTTGGTAACGGCTTGGGATTATAAATATCAGCATAATAGACCTGCACCTTATGAAGTAGATAATAGGATACAACCAATGTATCCAAAAAATACGCTACCTTCCTACCCCTCCGAAGGTGCAGTAATTGCCTCCATATCAAGAGATATTTTAACTGCGATGTTTCCCTTAGAAGAGGCATACCTCAATGCCAAAGCACAAGAACACTTAGAAAGTTTACAGTGGGCAGGAGTAAATGTGGAGAGTGATATATCAGCAGGAACACAAATAGGCACTGAGATAGCAAGCATTGCCTTGGTGCGGGCATCTTCTGATGGAATGAAAAATGCACAAACCTCTAGAGCCGTTTCTGACTCTATCAAAAATGCAGCGTTCGAGAGGTTTGGCTGGCAATGGGATAATCTTGAGATTCCCTCGAGACCCATAGGATTGACCCCTTTGTTTGGTAAAGTAAAAATGTGGACTGTGCCTACCGTAGAGGAAGTTAGACCCATAGCACCTCCAGCACCTGGCTCACCTCAATATGAAGCAGACGCTCAAGAACTCATCTATTTTGCCAATAACAGAACCGAAGAAAGAAGGAGAATAGCTAACTTTTGGCAAGATGGGACAGGTACTTATACTCCACCAGGGCATTGGAACAGAATCGCCAAAGAGTATGTGATCCGCTATCAACCCAATCCTTTACGAACAGCAAGGACATTTGCGTACCTAAATATGGCTATGATGGATGCTGGCATAAGTTGCTGGGATACAAAGTATTATTACCATTATCCTCGTCCAATACAGTTAATTTCAAACTTCACTACTATTGCTGGCACGCCCAATTTCCCAAGTTATACCTCAGGACATAGCGTTTTCTCTGCTTCTGCTGCAGAAGTGCTTGCATATATCTTTCCAAATGAATCCGCTACTTTTAGAAATTGGGCAATAGAAGCAGCCGAATCAAGAATTTATGGAGGTATTCACTGGAGGTTTGATGCCGAAGTAGGAACAGCACAAGGGATTAAAGTAGCCGAATATACCGTCAATATAGCTAAAATGGATGGAGCAGATTAAAAAATCAGTACTGTTTAAGAAGTAATCCCTCACTAGGCTTTATACTTTTTTTAAATGAAGTATAAAGCCTAGTGTGCTTTAGAAGACTATTCAATAAATAACATGTAA
>JBBRUH010000525.1:0-3631 GCA_038248005.1 Cytophagales bacterium
ATGGACGGGGATATATCCAATTCCAAAATGGGGCTTATACAGATGCCAATGGTTACAGCACTGCTATAACCCACTTAATAGAGTTTGAGTATGAAACTTCTAATACTGAGGGTGTGATACAGCCTGGTACTTATACCTTTAATAATGAAAGAGGTTTGAATACCTTTTATAATACTGATGTTTCTACAGATGTAGTGGTAAATCCTAATAATAGATTTAGCTGGAGTTTTAGTAATGATTCCGCCAATGATAACGGAGGCACTGTTACGGTCAGCAAAGAGGGAAACATCTATACCTTCGATTTTACGATTAATTTTTCAGATGGTAAAGTTGCCACAGGCTTTTATAAAGGAATCATAGAAGAGAGAGCCTTTGTTAGCTAAATCTTCCACAAAAAAATAACATGAAAACGGACATTGCTCAATGGTAATGTCCGTTTTTTTGTTTTTGAGTGGCTTTTCAGTAGCCTCTTATTTCCCCAAATACATCAACAGAATAGAAATATCCGAAGGGCGGACTCCACTCACACGGGTAGCCTGCCCTATGGTAGCAGGGCGAATTTTATTGAGCTTTTCGGTGCTTTCTTTAGAGAAACCTTTGATAGCTCCAAAATCAAAATCAACAGGGATTTTAAAATCTTCTAATTCTGATATTTTCTCAGCCATGCGCTGCTCTTTCTCTATGTAAGTATCATATTTTACCAAAATCTCGGCTTCTTCTTGTACCTCTATGCCATATTCTGTGAGCAACTCGGCTACTTCGGTATGGGCTTCTGCTAGATTGACTAGGGTAATCTGTGGGCGTTTGAGTAGAGAGAGCAAAGGCGTAGTTTCTTTGACCGTTGCTGTGCCTAAGTTCTCCAAGAAAGGGTTAACTTGTTCTGGCTTAAGTTTGGTTTTTTTGAAAGTACTGAGTAGTTCAGCCGTGTCTCTTGTTTTCTTTTCTACATTGCTTAGTCGCTCATCAGATGCCAAGCCAAGGGCATGCCCTATCGGAGTTAGTCGCTCGTCTGCATTGTCTTGTCTAAGCAAGATTCTGTATTCTGCCCTAGAAGTAAACATACGGTAAGGCTCTTCTGTGCCTTTGTTGATAAGGTCATCTATCAAAACACCGATATAAGCATCGGAGCGTTTGAGGATGAAAGGGTCTTTTTCATCAATCTTTTGTGCAGCATTGATTCCAGCCATCAGCCCTTGACAGGCGGCTTCTTCATAGCCTGTAGTGCCATTGATTTGCCCTGCAAAGAAAAGATTTTCTACAAGTTTGGTCTCAAGGGTGAGTTTCAGCTGTGTAGGCGGAAAATAATCATACTCAATGGCATAGCCTGGTCTAAACATCTTTGCATTTTCAAAACCTGGAATAAGACGCATTGCCTTGTACTGCACGTCTTCGGGCAGAGAAGTAGAAAAGCCATTGACATAAACCTCTACGGTATCCCAGCCTTCTGGCTCTACGAATACTTGATGACGGTCTCTCTCTGCAAAACGGTTAATTTTATCTTCAATAGAAGGGCAATAGCGAGGACCTAGGCCTTTGATTCGCCCCTGAAACATAGGAGATTTCTCAAAGCCAGTCTGCAAAATCCCATGCACATCAGGGTTGGTATAAGTGATATGACAGCTTCTTTGCTCTTTGAGTTTTGGGGTATCTGTGAAAGAAAATTTATTAGGCATTTCATCACCTTCTTGTTCTTCCATTTTGCTGTAGTCTAGGCTTCGCCCATCTACACGAGGCGGAGTTCCTGTTTTCATACGCCCTGCTTCAAAGCCAAGAGTTTCTAGCTGTTCTGTAATGCCTAGAGAGGCTCGCTCTCCTGCACGTCCTCCACCAAATTGTTTCTCGCCAATGTGGATAATTCCATTCATGAAAGTTCCACTTGTCAGAATGACAGATTTTGCTTTTATTTCTATGCCCATAGAGGTTTTTACGCCTTTTACTTGGTGATTTTCTACCAAGATGCCTGTTACCATTTCTTGCCAAAAATCTACATTGGGATTTTGCTCTAAGGCAATTCTCCATGCTTCTGCAAAACGCATTCGGTCGCTTTGACACCTCGGACTCCACATAGCTGCTCCTTTGGAGCGGTTGAGCATTCTAAACTGAATCATGGTTTTATCAGTGATGATGCCACTCATTCCGCCTAGTGCATCTATCTCTCTGACGATTTGCCCTTTGGCAACACCTCCCATGGCAGGGTTACAAGACATCTGGGCAATTTTGCCCATGTCCATCGTAATCAGTAAAACCTTTACATTCAATTTGGCAGCGGCATGGGCAGCTTCACAGCCTGCATGTCCACCTCCTACTACTATAACATCATATTCTGGAAACATAATTTTTCTCTTATTAAAAAGCATATACAAATGCCCAATCATTTTGACTAGAACGTTTTTGGGCTTTGATTGATTTCCTTAACAGTCTGCACATTGCAAAGTTTTGGAAATACTAATAGTGCAAAAATACAGAAAAAACTGGAGGTTTAAGTAGGAGAGATTTTCATTTGAAGTATATTTTGGTCTTTTTGAAAACAGGAGTAGATTTAATAGTTAATTTTCAAAATAATCACTCAAGAAAAGAAGTTTTATGAGTAGTTGATTATAAATAACAACCATTTTAAATTTTAATTATTTTCCACCCTAAATCACAATTCTATGAAAAAGTTACTCACTCTTTGTCTATTAGCCATGCTAGGAAGTGGACTTATGGCACAAGAAAACCCTAGCACAGAAGAACTCTCTACGCTTCAACAAAAAGTCTTTTTTTATTATGTCTATACTGATTTGAATGAGGCAAGCAAACAAGTCTTGGAAGAAAAAGCGGCTTTGCTCCTCAAATATCCTACACTTAAACTGCAAATCAATGGATATTCTTGCAGTACACTCAGTAAAAAAGCTCAAAAAATCAGTGAAAAACGTGCTTTGGCAGTGAAAGATTTCTTTCTTAAAAAAGGTGTTTCTGCTGACCGAATGAGCCTGAGCAGTTTTGGAGATAGCCAACCTTCTCTAGCTAAGGATACAGAATATGCCAAAATCAAAAATCGGAGAGTTGAGTTTCAGTTGCTTTAATAGCGGAGTCATTTGAATTTTGAGGCTAAACATCAGTCTGATTTTGGTGAGATACCAGAGTTTTCGAAGGTGCAACACCTTACTAGAAGTTTAGAGAGTACTAGACTTTCCAAGTCTTAAAGACTTGGAAAGTCTGAAGTCTCTAAAGGTTGTATAGTATTAAACTTTAAGCGTTTACACTGATAGAATAACCAATCCCAAAGTTAGTTTACACTTTAATTTTGCCATAAAAAACTGATTATCAAAATTTTACTAATACGACTCATTACTTATTTTTTAAAATTCATTCTAAAGGCTCTATCCAAAGACCTACTAGCTGTGTCAGCAATGAAATATCACCATGGTCAGCCAATCGGTAAATCTTCTCCACATATTGCTCCCTAATAAAAAACTGATAGCCTAAAATAGGATGAGGGCTAAGAATCTTTTTTTCCAAAAGGCTTTTCAATATCTTTTTGGGTCTATATTTATTCAAAAAATCTTTTTCTGCAATCCAAACTCTTCTATTTCTCATAAATAAGTACTTAAACTTACTTGACCTTGACTGTGGCTGCTTGAGTGAATAG
>JBBRUH010000526.1:0-3627 GCA_038248005.1 Cytophagales bacterium
GCTTCTGCAATAACGGTTTACATCTACTACTTTGCTAAACAAACATTCAATTTGCTCATCCTTTACTTCTAGTTTATGATCACGAGTAAATTTCTTCTGAGCCTTGATAAATTCTTTTCCAGCTTGTGTTAGCTTAGTCTCAGCCTTGTCTTGTAGTTCAAAATGAGCTTTCATTTCATCAAGTGCTGATTTTTTTCCCACAGTTTGAGCCTCTGCTTCTTTCAACTCTAATTGATAAGTTTCCTTATACATTTTAAATACGAGAAGAGCAGTGTTTTTGAGAGAGTTATCATCTTTAAAAGAAGGCATTACTTCTACTTTAGCGATAGCGGCATCTAAGTGTTTGATAATTTCTAGTCTTTCTTCTTCATCTTGTCTTGCAACATGGTCATGTAGAGATTTAGAAAGATAAGCGATGTTAAGATCTACTACTTTAGCTTGTTCTGCTAAGATATAGTCTTGGTATGATTGTGCATCATCAAAATTTTGTGCCTTTAGAGTTGAAAAAGATAAGGCAATTAAGAATAAAGAAATTAGGTAAATAAAATTTGTTCTCATGACTTTAAATGTTTATGCGTATAAATTTTGTTAATAATTTTATCGATTACCTTTGGTGTCTATTCTTGATAATTGCTTACTTATGATACTCAGTTCAAAATCTTTTATTCTTGTGTCTGTAAGAGAATATATGATTTTGAAGTTTTTTAGTTAATAGTTTATGTGTAATTTCCAAGTAATATTTTGATATGATATTGACAAAGGACTTGCCAAGAGAGTTGGCACGGAGAGCAAGTAGTATATTCTTTATCTCGAAAACGCCTTAAAAGTACTTAAAACCTTGTTTTCGGGACTAATTAATTACTAAGTAAGGTTTTGTGCCAAAAAGTAAAAACTTGTATTTTGGTTTATTTTTGGAAATAAAGTTCCAAATTTGGAAAAAATCTCATTTATATTACATTAAAAATCACCAGTTATATGAAAGGAATTAAGCTAAAGTTTAAGTATTTTTGATTCTAAAGTTGAATTTTTAATTAATCTTACTTCTATCTTTCTTAGCATTGCTTGATTTATGATAAATCTCTTACTTCTATTATAACCTTATGGAAGGTAGGGACGTAGTTTTTCAGATTTTAGGGTGTTTTAGGTGAGAGATAAGTTATAAGTGATGGGTTTGAGTTTTATAATGAACTGATAGTAAGTATTTTATTTAGACTAAACAGGACAGTTTTTTTAAGATTGTCATTAAAGTAGAATAGTATTGAAATTTTGATGTATGAAAGAAATAATAGTATATGGATATGTCTTCTTAGGAGGAGGATTAGGAAGTATCTGTCGTTTTGGCTTAGGTGTATGGGCGAAGCATTATTTTAAAGCCGTTAATTATCCTATGGGTACTTTTATAGCTAATATGCTAGGTTGTTTATTTATAGGAGTAATGATAGGCTTATTAGGCAAATACGGCAAACTCAATTCTGAATTATATCTCTTAGGAGTTATAGGGTTTTGTGGAGGCTTTACTACTTTTTCTTCTTTTGCATTTGAAAACCAAAGCCTCTGGAAATCAGGTGATTATCTTACTTTTACTATCTATTTAATGTCTAGTTTCATATTGGGAATATTAGCAGTAGTGTTGGGATTATTTATTGCAAAAAACTTTTTTTAAAAAATAGACATAAAACAAATGATACATTACCTTAAAACCAATTCTGAAAACTTTGATTTCCAGAGTCTTGTTAAAGAATTAGATGCTGACCTGAGCATTAGAGATGGAGAAGATCACTCTTTTTATGCCCAATTTAATAAAATAGATGCCATCAAATATACTATCATTGCTTATCAAGATGATATCCCATTAGGTTGTGGTGCAATTAAGGAATATACATCTGATACTATGGAATTAAAGCGAATGTTCGTAAACCCTGCACAAAGAAGTAAAGGAATCGCCTCTGGGATTCTGAATGAATTAGAAAAATGGACATTGGAGCTAGGCTATAAAAAGTGTATTTTAGAAACAGGAACAAAGCAACCCGAAGCCATCGCACTCTATAAAAAAAATGGGTACAACCTCATTGCTAACTATGGACAATATGAAGGAGTAGAAAATAGTGTGTGTTTTGAGAAAATATTAGATGAATGATAAAATAATTTCTCAACTTTGCAACAACGCAAATCATTATGCGTATTACATCCATCATGAAAAAAGTTAATAGAGTTTTAGATGCTTCTTTGATGACAGTAATCTACTGTTTTGCACTCCTAGTAGTGCTAAATCATAGCTTTAAATCTTCTCCAATTTTTGCTGATACCCAATCAGAAATTCATAAAAACTATTCTTCTTCTGATTCAGGAAGTTTATTACTGCATACCTCACAGACAGAGGTCTTGCTTAGTAATGTTAATAGTAATCTCCTTCCTACTTTCAAAAATCCTTTTCAGAGTTTTTCGGCAGTCTTACAAACCGAAGAAGCCATTTTTGCAAGTGTTTTTCATCAATATCATCGCACCTCTGCTAATTTGCTGATTAGGTTTAGAAAGGCAAACCTTATTTTTCCATTCCATTATTTCTGGTAGTTCATTGAAAGCAAAACCTTTCTCAAATAGGAAAGCAATGCCCTTGATTTTTGTAGGTTTTACAATTTAATAAAACCCGCATTTCTTATGTATTTACTTAAATCAAAAAAATCAAATGAACTTAGAAACCATCATTTTCAATACCGTTTTGGTAGTACTTTGCATTATCCCCTTTATATTAATGGGTAGATTTCAGCAAAAGCGTAAAAATCAACTTTTAAAATCTCTTACTGATTTGGCAGTAACACAAAATTGTAAAATCACATATAAGGAATTTTGTGGTGAGATAGTTATTGGATTAGACGAAAGCAATAACTTTCTTTTCTTTATGAGGCGTAAAAAAGCTGATATTGGTGAAGATATAATTCAATTTGTAGATCTCACAAAGGTAAAGTACTGTAAATTCATTAATACCAGTAATGCTGTAAAAACCAAAGAAGGGAGCAATACCATTATAGAAAGGTTGGCACTTAGATTTTCGCCTATTGATGATAATCAAAATGATATAGTCTTAGATTTTTATAACAAGGAAGAAAAATGGCAATTAAGTGGAGAATTTCAGCTTATAGAGAAGTGGCAAAATATTTTAAAGCCGAGAATTAAAGCATTAGCCTGATTTTGGTAAGATACCAAAATTTACGAAGGTGAGACACCTTACGAGGAGAGTGATTTTTGCTAGTTTTATTTTTTGAGAATTATCAAACGAATGAAAGATTAGGTGTTTGGGAGATAGAATCGTTAAATGATTCATTTCTTAGGCTTCTAATCTTTTTTTGATTTACTAGCGTACTGTTTTGGTTAAATAGTCGAATGAGACCTTGATAGATGTTGGAACGACACCAAAATATTCGCAGGTGGGACACCTTGCGAGGTGATAGATTTTGGAACGACACCAAGATATTCACAGGTGGGACACCTTGCGAGGTGATAGATGTTGGAACGACACCAAAATATTCACAGGTGGGACACCTTGCGAGGTGATAGATGTTGGAACGACACCAAAATATTCGCAGGTGGGACACCTTGCGAGGTGATAGATGTTGGAACGACACCAAA
>JBBRUH010000527.1:0-3592 GCA_038248005.1 Cytophagales bacterium
GATAGAAAGTACGACTCCTGTCCATAATAGAAATTCACCAATCTTTTCGGCACCAAACATCAAAAAGACTACCATAAGCAGAGAAACAAAAAATGTCAAAAACATTGTACCCACAAAAAGAAATAATTTAAAATTTTCAGAGCTTTTCATTGTATAATTTATTTTAAGAGTTAGACTTATCATCTGTTATACTAAATTACTGTTTTATCATTGATTTAACAGACATCAATTCATAAATAAGATATTATTTTATGAATTAATAGAAGTTTTAAAATACCTTATATTTGCAAATAACGCTAGTGTAGGAGTTTGGATTCAAATGCTTAGTGTTAAAACGGCTGAATGAAAGCTAGGCTAAATCACCATTTCTAAAACACGAAAAGAATACACTATTTTTACATCATAGCAACATCACATCGTTTTAATGATATGTCAAATAAAACAAAACTCGACTCTGACTTACAAGGTGTTACCCGTATCATTACGGATGCTACCATAGGCATCACAGAATTAGTGGAAGCTATGCACAAGCGAGTCGTTCATCCTCCTTTTTTACCCTCTACCCCTATCCAACACCTAGTTACCAGTATTGCTGGCATCACTTATAAAAGTATCAAACTGAGTACTCAGTTTATCGGTAGCGGCTTAGACAAAGCATTAGGACACTTAGCTCTAGTGTTTGGAGAGATAAAGACTAGCAATGAAAGAGAGGCAATACGCTCCGCCCTAAACGGAGTGGTCGGTGATTATTTGGAAGAAAAAGAAAATCCCTTGAAGATTACGATGCAATTTAGGCATCAGGCAAAGCCTTTATCGCTTGATAGTAAAAGCATTGAACAGGCCTATCCGAACATCAATGGAAAAATTCTATTGATGGTGCATGGTGCCTGTATGAATGACATTCAATGGACTCGGAAAGGACACAACCATGGAGAAGCATTGGCAAAAGAATTAGACAAAACACACATTTGTTTGTATTATAACAGCGGTCTCCATATCTCTACTAACGGGCAAAACTTAGATGAACTATTAGAAAATTTGGTACTACATTGGCCTGTACCCATTGAAGAACTAGTCATTGTGGCACACAGTATGGGTGGCTTGGTATCTCGAAGTGCATTACATTATGGGCAACAAAAGCAGAAAACATGGACAAAGTATCTCAAAAAAATTGTTTTCTTGGGAACACCCCACCATGGTGCATCTTTGGAGAGAGCAGGTAATTATTTGGATGCCATCCTAGAATATATCCCCTATACAAAACCTTTTGCTAGATTGGGGAAAATCAGAAGTGCTGGTGTAACAGATTTAAGATATGGAAATCTGGTAGATGAAGACTGGCAAAGTTATGATCGATTTGAAATGCAGGCAGACCAAAGACAATACATTCCCTTACCTGAGCAAATAGCCTGTTACTGCATAGCAGCCGATAGTGGAAATGAGATAGATACTTCTACCAGATTGTCAGGCGATGGTTTAGTAGATGTAAAAAGTGCTTTAGGACAGCATAAAGACTCTGCTAAAACTTTGCACTTTAATAAGGAAAATACTTGGATTGTATGTGAGAGTAATCATTTGGATTTATTGAGTAGTCCTAAAATCTATACCAAAATAAAGGAATGGTTGGTTTAAGTAAGAGATTAGTTATAAGTTATTGATTATTAAGCTGCAAGAATCTGATAGTGAGGACTTTACTCAAGCTAAATGAATACTTTATTTTAAATGAATTACTAACAACGTTTACTCATGTGCTCAGTTTTTTAGAAATGGTTATCGCATTCAGTTTTCACGAATTGCTTGATTGGGCCATTTCGGTACTAAGCACTTGTATCAAAAATAACTACCCCACTTTTTTACTCCTTCCTATTTCGGTATTAAATCCGAAGTTCATAGCAAAGCTAAGAGATAAAATCAGAAAGCTGTAAATTCATCTCTGTGTGTGAATAATTGCTTCAAAAAAAGTTAGTGTTAAGAAATAGCTACATAAAATATTTATTTTAAAATAAAAACTTAGTAGTCATTTCTTAACACCCTCAATGTAATAAGATTATAACAAATAAAGTTACCTCCCCTACTCCACTATCTCACCTTCTTCTATTTCATCACTTTCTACACGTAGGTTATCTACAATAAAAAGCTGACGATCCATTGTGTTTTTGCCCATGTAATAGGTAAGCACTTCTTTGATGGAAGTATCTTTTTTGAGAACGATGGGTTCTAAGCGAATATCTTTGCCTATAAACTGCTCAAACTCTCCTGGTGAAATCTCTCCCAAACCTTTGAAACGTGTGATTTCGGGGTTAGGTCCTAGCTTTCGGATAGCATTTTTCTTTTCTTTATGGTCATAGCAATACATCGTTTGTTTCTTATTTCTAACCCTAAAAAGAGGTGTTTCTAAAATATAAAGGTGTCCTTGCTTGACCAAATCAGGAAAAAACTGCAAGAAAAAGGTCATCAACAGCAAGCGAATGTGCATTCCATCCACGTCAGCATCTGTAGCAACTACCACACGGTTAAATCGCAGGTTTTCAATGCTTTCTTCTATGTCTAGTGCGTGCTGAAGGAGATTAAATTCTTCATTCTGATAGACGATTTTTTTAGTCAGACCAAAGCAGTTCAAAGGCTTACCTCTCAGACTAAATACAGCTTGGGTTTGCACATCTCTAGCTTTGGTCAGTGAGCCACTTGCCGAATCACCTTCTGTAATAAAAATAGTAGTATTGTAGCGTTCGTCTTTCTTCTGGTCTGTGTAGTGAATCCTACAATCACGAAGTTTCTTATTATGAAGATTGGCTTTCTTAGCCGTTTGATTGGCTAATTTCTTAATGCCCGCAATGTCTTTGCGTTCTTTTTCGTTTTGCTTGATTTTTCTTTTAAGTTCTTCAGCTACTTTTGGGTTTTTATGCAAAAAATTATCGAGTTCTGTCAAGAAATTCCCTATAAAGGTACGGATAGTAGTGCCATCTGGGCCTATGTGTTGTGAACCTAATTTGGTCTTTGTTTGAGATTCAAAGATAGGCTCTTGCACCTTGATACTAATCGCTGCTACAATAGAACTACGAATATCAGAAGGCTCATAGTTTTGTCCAAAATGGTCTCTGATTACTTTGACATACCCTTCTTTGAAAGCAGATAAATGAGTACCACCTTGAGTGGTGTTTTGTCCATTGACGAAAGAGTAATATTCCTCTCCATATTGATTGGCGTGCGTGATAGCTAACTCTATATCTTCTCCTTTGAGATGAATAATAGGATAACAGAGGTCATTTTCATCCGTCTTGTTTTGAAGTAAATCAAAGAGTCCATTCTTAGAAAAATACTCTTTTTTATTGAAGAATATTTTTAAACCTGCATTGAGGTAAGCATAGTTCCAAGTTAATTCTTCTAAAAACTCAGGGTTATATTGATAATTTTCAAATATCTCATTATCAGGCTCATAGATTACCTCTGTGCCATTTTTAGCATTTATTTTTTGGATAGGATAGTCCTTAGTGATGATTCCTTGCTCAAACTCAGCAGACTTACTTTCTCCCTCTCTGAAAGATTGCACTTTAAAATACTTAGAAAGTGCATTGACAGCTTTTGTACCTAC
>JBBRUH010000528.1:0-3568 GCA_038248005.1 Cytophagales bacterium
AGATTCAACTTTCTTCGTTAAATCATTTCGTGTATTCAAAAAGTAGATGATAAGACTTTTCAAGTTTTAAAACTTGGAAAGTCTAAATAAGTGGAAGATACAGACTGAAGACCAGTCTGTATTTTTCGAGTAATTACCATACTTTGGGAATCAGTTTTTTTACCCTTTTCTGATATTGAATGTATTCTTCTCCAAAAACGGCTATGAGTTTTTGCTCTTCCAGATAAATACCTATCACAAGATAAATCAGCAAAGCAAAAGCACTTATCACACCCCTAAGACTAATTTCCCAAAATACAAAGCCAATAATACCAAGCAAAATACCTGAGTAAAGAGGATGTCTAACCCATTGATTAATGCCCTGTATAGAAAGTTTCGAGAAAGCTTCTTGCTCTCTTTTAAAACCTATAAACTCCGTAAGAGGATAGTTATTGAAAGCTAATATCATCACTATGATACCTGATACCAAAAAGATAACTGAAATCACTCTAAGCCAAAAAGGAGTATCTATCAATAAAATAACAGGGATAGAAACCTGAAAGATAAGCACACCTACTAGGCTTGTAATTGCAATAAAGTTATAAAAAAGGCGATAAAACTTAAAAATGTAAGGTAAGAATAATCCTATCCAGTGTTTTACAGATAAAGATGCTAATACACTATGAATAGTGTAGAACATAGCCCAAAATAACAGTAAATAAAGATGCTGAGTTAAGTACATTTAAAATCTCTGTGAATAAATATAAATTATATCCTAAAGCCAATTAATAAGACATCATCTGTCTGAGGAATACCACCCTTCCAGCTTTCAAACTCAGACTCTACTATTTTTAACTGCTTATCAAGAGGCATTCTATGAATAGATTGCAAAAAATTACGATACCTACGAGTCATGTATTTACGCTGTTCCTTTTCACCAAATTGATCTTGAAAACCATCTGTAAAAACATAAAACACATCACCAGGTTGCGTTTTGATAGTATGCTTTTCAAACTCCTTCTTTTGACGGTATTGAGAACTGCCTACAGAGTAACGTGAGCCCTTGACTTGATGAAGTTCATTATTGCTTATATAATAAAGTGGGTTGTGTGCTGCGGCATAGTGTACTTCTTGTGCTGCATCATCTATCACCAAACACACCATATCCATACCATCGTGGATTTGTGTTTCACCACGCTTATTACTAAGTGTTTCTCTCACTTTATGGTCTAGTTCTTGTAAAATCCAATCAGGACTAGCCGTTTTCGCTTCGTGGATGATTTCATTGATAAGAGAGTTGCCCATTACGGTCATAAATGCTCCTGGCACTCCGTGTCCAGTACAGTCAGCAGCGATGAGGATTTTTACTTTTCGGTCAAGGAGTTGTTTTTCTTCAAACCAATAAAAGTCACCACTTACGATGTCCTTAGGCTGAAAATATATAAAAGCATCTCTAAAATGTTTTACTACCCAATCAGCTTCGGGGATAATGGCTTCTTGGATTTTTTGGGCATAGCGAATACTGTTGGTGATATTATCGTTAATTTCTCCTAGAAGTTTGCTTTGGTGTTCAAATTTCTCATTCAGTGTAAGAATCGTCTTATGTTTCTGATCCAACACTTTGGCGATTTCGGTCATGATTTCAGTTTTCTGCTCATTGGTTTCACCTAATCTATTAAGGTTTTCATACATTTTGACCAAGCGTATATTCCTGCTATTAATCTGTCTGATTTGCTTTTTGAGTTGTTGATTTTCTTCTACTACGGTTTCTATGGCTTCATTTGATTTGACATCACTTTCGGTATTGGACAAAAAGGCAAAGACGCAAAGTCCTCCCAAGCCTATCGTCAGTAAAAGTGGGTTATAAATATAAAGCAATGAAAGTGCTGGAGAAAATAGGGCTGTTATTTGATTAGAAGCATATATCAAAGTGATATGTGAAAGTGTAATCGCCAATAAACTCACAAAAAGCCAAGGAGCAAGACGAGGCATACGCAATAAAAAAAGCCCTTCTAATATCACTATACTCACCCAAAGAGCCAATGGAGAAGTAAGCCCTCCCGTAAATGGAATTAACCAGAGTAAAACTCCCAAATTTAGAGATAAGAAAATAGGATTTAGAGAAAGACTGAGTGATTTTTGGATAGTCTTATGACCCATTATAAAATTGAGTAGTGCTGCCACCCCGAAACTAGTAGCCACTATTGGTTCATTGCTTAACCAAAATATAAAAGCCATCCCAAGCCAAATCGCTGTATTTAGCCAGGTAAGCTGCATAAAATAAAGTTTTTTCTGATATTTCACCTGTTGGTTAACCTTTAAAAGTGATAAATTAGAAATAAATTCTTTATGGGCAGACATTTTTTATTAATTTGTGTGTGTATTTATTAAGAACAGAACAGAATAAAATATAACTATAATAATGATTTATTCTTTTTTGATTCAATGGTCTAAAAATGTACCAAAGTCTAATCAGATAATAGTTTTTACACAAAAAACCGTACCTTTTAAAAAAAGATACGGTTTCCTGTGATTTTTTATGCCCAAAATTTAATCGTGAAAGCGGGAATTACGTTGATGATATTTATCTAATAATGCTTTGATACTAGAAACACTCTGTTCTATATCTGCATCTATATCTCCACTACATATAAGACCTTTTCGTATGTCATCAAACAAGTAATTTTCAGATTTAATCAACATGTTTGAAGTGTAATTGTAGCGACGTACATTACTTGCGTATTTAAACTTTTGCTCCATCATAATTTTTAAATTTTGTAAATTAGTAACACACTAATATACAGTCTTTTTCTGAAACCACAAAATTTTCTTAGTCATTAAGGAAATTATTTGATGTTTCTTGACGTTATATACCTTTCAATGCTAATTTTTATTTTTTAGCTTCCTTAAACTTTGTCAATTTTAAGATTATAAACGAAATCTTTCGGCCACTATACTTGCCTTTGCTCCTCCAGAATAATCATAAAATCCAATACCTGATTTTATCCCAAGATTACCAGCTTCCACCATATTTATTAATAAAGGACAAGGTGCATATTTAGGATTCCCAAGCCCTTGATGCATTACCTTTAATATATCCAAACAAACATCCAGACCTACAAAATCAGCCAACTGCAATGGCCCCATTGGGTGCCCCATTCCTAGTTTCATCACCGTATCTATCTCTGTTACTCCTGCTACGCCTTCATAGAGAGCATAAAAAGCCTCATTGAGCATAGGCATCAAGATTCTGTTGGCAGCAAAACCTGGGTAGTCATTTACTACTGTAGGCACTTTACCCAATTTGTGGGCTGTTTCTGTTATTTTTCGGGTAGTCTCAGCGGAGGTAGAGTAGCCATTGATGATTTCTACAAGTTTCATTACTGGCACAGGATTAAAGAAATGCATTCCGATGACTTGCTTTGGTCGTTTGGTAGTCGCTGCTATCTTAGTGATGGAGATAGAGGAGGTATTAGAAGCTAGAATACATCCTTCGGGACACAGACTATCTAGCTCTTGAAAGATTTTAAGTTTGATTGGAATGTGTTCGCTTGCTGCCTCTACTACAAGGTCTGCTTTGCTTACAGCC
>JBBRUH010000529.1:0-3555 GCA_038248005.1 Cytophagales bacterium
TTCCCATATTAGGGATTTTATCGCTTTTATTTACCTATATTAAGTCTAATTGGGTAAGTCGTCAGGAAGTAGGGACGGAGCGTATGGCAAGAATTGCCAAAAACATTGCCGATGGAGCAATGACTTTTCTAAAAGCTGAATATAAAATATTAGCTATTTTTGTCGTAGTAGTTGCCATCATACTCGGATATAGTGGTAATACTCAAGCAACTTCACATTTATTAGTAGCCGTATCCTTTATAATAGGGGCTATTTGCTCTGCTTTGGCAGGTTTTATTGGGATGCGTGTAGCTACCAAAGCCAATGTGCGTACTACCAATGCTGCTCGTACAGGACTTAGCCAAGCACTTAAAATTGCTTTCACTGGAGGTTCTGTAATGGGTCTTGGTGTAGTAGGTTTAGGGCTTCTAGGCTTAGGCGGTTTGTTACTTATCTATAGTAATGTATTCCCTTTTGAAACTCCTGAGCAAGTGAGCCGAGTACTTAATGTACTTACAGGCTTCTCTTTTGGAGCATCTTCTATTGCACTTTTTGCCCGTGTAGGTGGTGGTATTTATACCAAAGCTGCTGACGTAGGTGCTGACCTAGTAGGTAAAGTAGAAGCAGGCATTCCCGAAGACCACCCCCTTAACCCCGCTACGATTGCAGATAATGTAGGTGATAACGTAGGTGATGTAGCTGGCATGGGTGCTGACCTTTTTGAATCTTATGTAGGCTCTATCATTGCTACAATGGTACTCGGAGTTGTATTTATGGAAGTAGCCGCTTTCAAGGCTATGCCTCTTGGCGTATTGAGTGCTGTGCTTTTACCTCTAGTATTGGCTGGTGCAGGTATCCTGACTTCAATCATTGGTACTTTTATGGTCAATGTAAAAGAAGGTGGAAACCCTCAAAGAGCACTCAATGTTGGAGAATTTGGCTCTACAGCAATCTTAGTAGTACTTTCTTACTTTATCATTACCGCTATACTTCCAGTAGAGTGGGTTGCTGATATCAATGGTATCAAAGTAGAATTTAGTGCATTGGGTGTATTTATTGCTACTATCATAGGTGCAGTAGCAGGTCTTTTAATAGGTTTAGTTACTGAATATTATACTGGCACTGGTACAGCCCCTGTAAGAGCCATCGTAAAACAATCTTCTACGGGTGCAGCTACTAACATCATCGCTGGTCTAGGTGTAGGGATGCGTTCAACGGCTATTCCTATTATCATTATTGCTGCTGCTATTATTGGAGCATTTCATTTTGCAGGTTTGTATGGTATTGCGATTGCAGCCGTAGGGATGCTTGCCAACACAGGTATCCAATTAGCAGTGGATGCTTATGGCCCTATTTCTGATAATGCAGGTGGAATCGCCGAAATGAGCGAATTACCCAAAGAAGTGCGTAAGCGTACAGATAAACTAGATGCCGTAGGAAATACTACAGCTGCTATTGGTAAAGGCTTTGCAATTGGCTCGGCCGCTTTGACTGCCCTTGCCTTGTTTAGTGCCTTTATGGTAACTGCCAAAATCACTAGCATTGATGTAGCTAACCCAACCGTAATGGCTGGTTTATTCTTAGGGGGTATGCTTCCTTTCTTATTCTCTGCCATGGCAATGGATGCAGTAGGAAAAGCAGCTTTATCTATGATTCAAGAAGTTCGCCGTCAATTTAATGATATTCCTCAGCTTAAAGCTGCTCTCGAAGTGATGCGTCGCAATGATGGCAAAGAAAAAGAAGAGTGGTCTAAAGCAGATCAAGATATTTTTGATGCTGCCGATGGATACGCAGATTACAAAAGATGTGTAGAAATCTCTACTACGGCTTCTATCCGTGAGATGATATTGCCAGGCTTGCTCGCAGTCATCTCTCCTGTAGCCATTGGCTTTGGTGGTGGTGCTGAGATGCTAGGTGGTTTATTAGCTGGCGTAACCGTTACAGGTGTACTAATGGCTATCTTCCAATCAAATGCAGGTGGTGCTTGGGATAATGCCAAGAAAATGTTTGAAGAAGGTGTAGAAATTGATGGAAAAATATACTACAAAGGTTCTGAGCCTCATAAGGCAGCCGTAGTAGGTGATACAGTAGGTGATCCATTCAAAGATACTTCTGGTCCTTCACTGAATATCTTATTAAAATTAATGTCAGTAGTAGCCCTCGTAATTGCTCCTTATTTAGTAGCATAGAGCGTTAGATACTCTTTTTTTTAAAGGTCAAGAATATTTTCAAATGTTCTTGACCTTTTTTTATGTAATTATCTATTTGAATAATCTCTAACTATTACGACTGCAAGCTAAGAAATCACATTTTAATTACTATTGGCTTACGTTGGACAGCTATTGATTTAGACTGTTTTTTATACTCCAACAGACCTTCATCTTAAGATGAACTTAGTATTTCTTCTTTATTTATACTTTGGAGTTGTTACTTCTTGATTTTCAATGATTTACATCAATTTTTCATTTGGTAATCTTGGAATGATAAGCTAATATAAAAGCTTTTCGTAAGCAATTTCCTATGTTTTCTATGTGTCTATGTGGTTATAAAAAAGCTAAAGTGTTGGTAGTCTGTATGCAATAACTCTTTTATAATATTCACAACCCAAAAACAGTTATTTTTACCTTTTCAAGACTATGTATTGAATTATTTTCGGTAACTCATTTGATGTAGAGTTTATGTTACTTATTAAAAAATCACATATCCATTTTTTAATATGTCTTTTATCTTTCAAATGTGTTTTTTTTTACTTTTCTTTGTACAACTTTTTTAAAATGACACTTTTAATTTATGAAATATCAAAACTACTTTATACCCAAGAAAAGTAGCCCTCATATTTTTATTAAAAATATGATGAGGCAAGGACTTTTACTCCTCTTTTTTTTATTTACAGCCTTTACATTACATGCACAAGAAATTTGCGACAACGGCATAGACGATGATGGCGATGGCTTTGTGGATTTCTTTGACCCTGACTGTGCCTGCGAAGACGGTAACTTCTTTGGAGTCTGTACCCCAGAGTGTGTTTACACGGCTGGCTTTTCTGATTTTGCGTTGGAAGAGCAATGGGCATCAGTGGATAATGTTCCTACTTATAACACCCCACTATTGGCAGATCTTGATTTAGATGGAATACCAGAAATTATTACTATGGCTGGAACCACAACTGATGTTGACATGGTAAATGTTGACCCAAGAAGATCAAAAAACTTAAGAGTTATCAATGCTGTAAATGGAATAACAAAGTATGTAATTAATACACCTTGGATGGCTTGGGTAGGTCCGACTCCAATAGCAATAGGTGATATAGATGGTGATGGATATCCAGAAATTATTATTGCAGCAATGGATATTCTCAACTCCACTAATACAAGTTTAGGAAATGATATAACCACGAGAGGAAGACTGATATGTTATGAACATGATGGAACACTAAAGTGGATATCAAATGTTAAATTTGGAACAAATGCACCTACAGGATTCGATACTGATTTAGGGGCAGGAACAGTAACTGATAGAAAACGGTTTGGAGCATCTGTAGGACTTGCAGACTTTAATCAGGATGGCATTCCAGAA